>CAZPCG010000135.1:0-5866 GCA_964584875.1 uncultured Spirochaetota bacterium | reverse complement strand
ACCGCTACATTTACACCTCCTTTGCCCGTGACAGGGTACGGGGATGCGATATGACGTGGCTGAGGAAGATGTACAGCTTCGCCAGGGGACCGGATATTACCCTATACTTCAAGTTGCCCCTGGAAACTTCGATCGGGCGTATGCTTGAGGGCAGACCCAGGCTTGGGTATTTCGAGGCAGGTATGGACCTAGGCCTTTCGAACAGCATATTCGAGAGCTTTAGGGTGTTCCAGGGCATGATTATGGAACAGTATGAGGCGATGGCGGAGGAGTTCAATTTCACCATCATCGATGCAAGGAAGGACATCCACGAGCAGCAGGAGAGAATCAGGGAGTTAATTGCCGAAAAAATCAATCTTCCTCACTACAGGCAGAAGGTGAGAGAATGAACATCAGGCGTTGTTACCATAACCCCCCACCCCGGATGGACCTGAGCAAACTTCAGGGCATTCTCATCGTCATTGAGGGACCGGATTCATCCGGCAGATCAAGCCAGATAAGCCTTCTGTCGAACTGGCTCGAGCAGAGAGGATATGCCATTGTCAAAACGGGTCTTACACGCTCACACTTAGTTGGGTCTGCTATTGACAGGGCAAAGCATGGGAACATTCTCAGCCCGAGGACGATGTCTCTTTTCTATGCGACCGACTTTTACGACCAGCTTGAGAATACGATATATCCAGCCCTCCGGGCGGGATATATCGTGCTTGCAGACCGTTACATCTATACCCTGATGGCCCGTGACCAGATTCGCGGTGCAAACCCCGAATGGGTCGAATCGCTCTACTCCATGGCGATAGTGCCGGATGCCGTGTACTTTCTCATGGCGTCTTCACGGAACCTCGTCGAACGCACCCTTGCCGCCTCCCAATCCCTCGACTACTGGGAATCCGGGATGGACCTTGGAATCTCCCGGGACTGGTTCGAGAGCTTTGTGAGGTACCAGAAGAAGCTTCGCCAGGGGTACAAAAAGCTGCAGAAAAAATTCGGCTTTGAGATAATAGATGCAAACCGCCCCATCAGTGCGGTTCAGCGAGATCTGCGTACCAGGATTGAAGCGGTCCTTGCAAGCCGGTACAGCCCGGCACCCTGAGATACTGGTTGGATTTCTTATCATGCGATGGGTCGGTTTCTGTCAAATGCTCCGACTGGATAAACGTCAATTAAAGGGGCCTTATGGCCACGTACTTTATCCCCTCACGGGGCCGGGCCATCCAGGGCTCGACTGACTGCCGCCATACTTTGTAGTGCTCCGTCTCCTTGTGGGCGGTGGCGGATTGTTCCGAATCGTATGCCTCGTACATCAAAAAAGAGGAGGGATCATTCCTGCTCTGGAGAATGTCGAATCGCATATTCCCATGCTCTTTACCAGAGGCCTCGTGATTCTTTATAGTTGCCTGTATGAAATCCTGTATGTGATTCTCCTTTACATTGACCATAACAGTTGTGACAACCATGCTGCACCTCCGTGTCTCAGTTTGAAGGGGAGCGCGAAGGCTTACGCCTGTCACCCCCAGTAGATCCTGCAAAAAGGGTCGTCAACAAAATCCCGCACAATACGAGAGCTGTTCCAAGCCCGAACCTCCAGGAAAAGGTTTCCTTCAGGATTAGGAGCGAAAGGACAACTGCGAATATGGGTGTGATGTAGATATAGATAGAAACATGGGATGCCGGAAGGCCTTTCAGGCATGTAAACCACAGCGGGTAGGCAACGCCTATCATCGTAAGCCCCAGAAATATGTTGAGGAGCAGGATGTATGTCCCCGCAACCCTTACGGCCGAAAAGCCCACTGTCGATGCTGTAAGCAGTGCAAGCAAAACGGCTCCAGCGAAGATTCCAAGGGAAGAGACGATGAGCGGGTCGTTGCCTGTAAGTACCCTCTTGCCGAAGATTGTGTAGATTGCAAAGGAGAGGGCCGCAAGCAGTGAGAGGGAGCAACCAGTAAGGGTGACCTGCTGGCTCAATGAGAAGCCCCTGTTGAAGGTAACGAAAACCACACCGGCAAAGGCGACGCCTATGCCTCCCAGCCTCTGGAGGGGTATTCTCTCACCTAGCACCGCTGCGGCAAGAAGGGCGATGAAGACGACATTCGTTGAGATGAGAACTGCATTCATCGATGCGGGTATACGGGATAGGGCGCTGAAGGTGAGAAGCTGGTAGAGGAAGAATCCGAAAACTCCGCCTGCCAGTGAGAAGAACAGGTCCCTGGGTTTTACGGAAAGGTATTCCCTGATACGCCCTGCTGCAAGCATGTAGAACTGTATTCCAACGAAGCCGGTGACCAGCGTCACAGTTCCGAGCTGGAAGGGATGGATCTGCCTGAGTATTATTCTTCCAAGGGGATGTCCCAGCGCCCAGAAAAGGCATGCAATGACCATGAGGAGGTGTTCAATTCGTATACCCCGTTTTGCTCCGGTCATTTAAGCTCCCTCCCGCGCTTCCTTTTTTCCCTTTATTTAATATACATTGCCATGATTTTGCAACAGGGAAATTAAATCTCATCTTCTGGATAGAGTATAACGCTTAACAGTGAACCTTCTGCCAGCTCTCCCAGAATCCGGAGTTCAGGGTGAGTCTTTTATTATCCCAGGTCACTTTTTTATCCTTCTTCATCCTCATGATGAGCCTCGAGAGGGTTTCGGGGTTGGTGCCGATGGCGGAGGCGATGTTTTTCTTCGACATCGTTATGGTATACTCGTTTCTTCTCCCATGCTGCTCCTCAAGGAAGAGGAAGAATCTGTCCTCCACATCGTGGGAGGTGAGGTAGAGTATGCGGTTTGCAAGGTGCCGCTGTTTCCTCATGAGCATACGTATGAAGTCATTCCTGAACCTTTCAATATTTAGGAGACAGTGGACCTGGTACTTCGGAAGCATCAGCACGAGGGAGTCCTTAATTGCCACTGCCGTTACCGGGTACTGTTCCTGCTCAAACAGTATCACCTCACCGAAAATTTCACCAGTATTGATGACCTTTATCACGACTTCCCTTCCACCAGGTGAGCTCTTGTACAGCTTTACCATGCCGTACACGAGCAGGTACATTGAGTGGCCCTCCTGACCCTCGAGGAAGATCGTTTTCTTCTTCTCCACCTTTTTGGGGATGGAGATCTGGGCAAGGGCGAGAAGGTTTTCTTCGGTAATCCCTCTGAAGAAGTCCGATTGCTTCAGAATGTTGTCAACTTTCATAACGAAAGAAAAGTTACACCCGAGTGAGAGGATGAAATGAAAATTGCTGATTTTCTTGACCCCGGTCAACCCCTTTTCTCCCATATAATTGTATAATGAAACAAGAAAGTTAAATTTCAATCTCACCCTCCCTTGAGGGAGGGGATGAGGGGAGTGTGTAAAAAATTATTAAATAAAGGCTGGCACCTTTGGAGAAATGATTGAGGAGGTATGCATGAAGCGAAAGATCATTCATATCGATGAAGAAAAGTGTACGGGATGCGGCCTCTGCATTCCAAACTGCCCGGAAGGCGCAATCCAGCTCATAGACAACAGGGCAAGGATCGTGAGCGATCTGTTCTGCGACGGGCTTGGCGCCTGCATCGGGCACTGCCCCGAAGGGGCCATCACCATCGAGGAGCGGGAGGCCCTGCCCTACGATGAGAGGAAGGTGATGGAGCGAATCGTTGAACAGGGGCAGAGCGTCATAAGGACTCATCTTGAGCATCTCAGGGAGCACAATGAGCAGGGATACCTGAGGGAGGCACAGGGCTATCTGGAAGAGCAGAAGATTGAGGTTTTTTCAGAGCTCACTCACTGGCCTGTGCAACTGCATCTTGTCCCGGCAATGGCCCCGCATTTTGAAGGGCAGGACATCCTCCTGTGTGCAGATTGTGTTGCCTACGCCTGCGGCAACTTCCACAGGCAGTTCTTGAAGGGAAAGATGCTTGCAATCGCATGCCCTAAGCTTGACAGTCACCAGGAGATATACAGAGACAAACTAACCGCAATGATCGACCATGCGAAGATCAACACCCTTACAGTGGTGACGATGGAGGTTCCATGCTGCAGAGGACTTCTGATGGTTGCACAGGAAGCTGCCCGGGCGGCCTCGAGGGCGGTTCCTTTGAAATGGGTGGTGGTGAGCATAAAGGGTGAGGTGTTGCAGGAGGAGTGGGTTCAGGTTGATGGAAAGGTTCGTGATAAAAGACCTTCTGTATATTAAAGATCCGGAGGAAGTTATGAACGAATCGCAGAGCAGAGAGAGCCCCGAAAAGTACCTTGCGAAAGTTTTGAGCATCAAGGAACTCATCGACTATCAGGAAGGCTCCGTTGTGAGCAGGCAGGTCATAAATAAAAACGTTGGTACCGTAACCCTCTTTGCGTTCGATGAGGGCGAGGGCCTCAGTGAGCATACAGCCCCATTTGATGCGCTGGTCTACGTGTACGATGGGGAGGCTGAGGTTAAGATTTCCGGTACGCCGTTCACGCTGCACAGCGGTGAGCTCATCATCATGCCCGCCCACAAGCCCCATGAGCTCAGGGCTAACAAGCGCTTCAAGATGATGCTCGTCATGATACGATCGTAAGTGCGTGCGCTTCAGTTACACAATTGGAAAAGGCGCTGGATAGGCATAAGCAGATCACATTTCCACTTATGGATCTTATTGCGAGAGTTTACGGAAAGACATCGGTTGGCCTAAAGATATCTCAATTTTGTTGAAATAATGTTATTCTTAATGTAAAGTAGAGTAAAGGGATAAAAGGTAGGGTTCGAACAGAGCATTTGTTAATTTCATTTCAAAGGAGGATTGAGATGAGAAAGATAGTCCTGTTTCTTGTCTGTTTCCTGCTCATTTTCAGTGCTGTCCTCAGTATTCATGCAGCTGAGAAACTCAAGGTGGGATTCATCTACGTTGGACCGATCGGCGATATGGGATGGACCCATGCCCACGATCAGGCTCGTAAAATTGTGGAGTCTACTTTTCCCTGGGTGAAGACGGTGTATCAGGAATCCGTGCCTGAAGCCAAGGTCGAGGGAGTCATCGACAGAATGATACTGCGGGAAGGGTGCGACGTCGTTTTTACCACCAGCTTCGGATTCTGGGAAGGGACGGTGGCTGCAGCAAAAAAGTATCCCGACAAGATTTTTGCGCACTGCTCGGGGTTCAAGCGTGCGCCCAATCTGGCCACCTACATGGCTGATTTCTATCAGGTCTATTATCTGAACGGTTTGATGGCCGGAGCATTGACAAAAACAAACAAGGTTGGCTATGTGGGAGCCTTCCCGATTCCCGAGGTAAAGCGGCACATAAATGCGTTCACCCTCGGTGTGCGTGAGGTGAACTCCAGGGCCGAGGTCCACGTGCGCTGGATTGAGGCATGGTTCAATCCGGCGAAGGCCAAGGAAGCAACCAACTCCCTGATCGACGTCGGTTGCGATGTGTTTGCATTTACCGAAGACTCCGATACGGTAGTGCAGGTAGCGGCTGCAAATAATTTTCCCGCTTTCGGCCACTACTCTCCCATGTATGATTCAGCGCCGAATCACGTGGTTTCCGGTCAGCTCGTGCACTGGGAGCTGTTCTATCTGGATTTTCTTTCCAAGGTTTACGCAGGATATTACACTTCCAACAACCTGGAGAATGTTGATTACTGGGGTCTCCTCAAGGAGGGAGCGGTCGAGCTGGGCGCAAAATTCGGTATGCCCATCAACCCCGTATGGAAGAGCAGGCTTGCAAAAACACATGACCTGGTTCTCAAGCGGCTTGAGCAGATGATAAACCCGCAGATGGTCTTTGACCCTTTCACCGGTCCCATATACAGCCGTAAGGGAAATCTGGTAGTTTCAAGCGGTGAGCGAGCCGATTATGACCACCTTCTGACCATCGAGTATGCAGTGCAGGCCGTGGTAGGCGC
>CAZPCG010000134.1:0-5913 GCA_964584875.1 uncultured Spirochaetota bacterium | reverse complement strand
ATCATGTTCCGCTTCCTTTTCGTGTGGGCTTCCCAGATCTCTTCATCCGGAATATCCGATATTCTCTGGGCAAGGTTATTGCTTCCGCCGGAAGAGAGGTAGTCGGGCCCAAGGTACCGCTCGAAAAGCTCCCCCATCTGGGTGGATATCCATGAGTGGTGTACTCCGTTGGTAATGGAAATGATGGGAATTTCGCAGATCATTTTCTGTGGAAAGAGGTCGCTCCACATCTTCCTTGACACCTCGCTGTGGATTTTGGAGACACCGTTCACATACTTTGAAAACCTGATGGCAAGGGCCGGGAGCCAGAAGGTCTTCTCATCATGAAGCTTTCCATACTCAAGCAGGCGCTTCAGCGGTATTTTCCCGTCATCGAGCATGCTCTTGAGATATTTTTCCACCATCTCTACGGGAAAATTCTCATTGCCCGCTTCGACCGGCGTATGGGTGGTGAAAATCGTCGTGTTCTTGATGAAAGAATAGGCCTCATCGAACGTGTACTTTTCCTCCATAATCAGGTTTTTCAATCGCTGGACAATTAAAAATGCGGAATGACCCTCATTGAGATGGTAGATGTCTGGCTTTACCTGAATTGCCTTGAGCACGTTCATCCCGCCAAAACCGAGCACCAGTTCCTGCATGAGCCTCACATCCCTGCGAGCGTCGTAAAGGTAATCGGTTATGGTGCGAAACTCCGGTGGGTTCTCCTCGATGTTGGTGTCCAGCAGAAGGAGCTTTGCCCTCCCCACGTTTATAAACCATACCTTTATCTTTACAGGATTTTTCAGGATGTCAACGGTCACATAAATCGACTCCCCGGCGGTTGTCCCATACTCTTTCACCGGCATGTAGAACATGCTGTTCGGGACATACTGCTCTTCCTGGATGCCGTCCATGTTTATCCGCTGCTGGAAATAGCCGTACCTGTAAAACAACCCGATCCCTATGATGGGGATGCCCAGGTCAGAGGCCCCTTTGAGGTGATCACCAGCCAGCACCCCCAGACCTCCAGCGTATATTGGAATTGACTTGTGGAGGCCGTACTCCATGGAAAAGTAGGCAATGAGCTTATCCTTGAACTTTTTCTGGTAATCTGTGTGCCGCTCTGCGTAATATTTATACTTGTCCCAGATCTTCTCAAGATCGTGTAGAAAGGCCTCGTCCCTGGATAACTCATCTATTCTATGCTCCTGCATTGAGTGAAGGAACTGGACGGGGTTTTTGTTCAGTTTTCTGAAGAGGACGGGATCCATCCGGTTGAACAGCCCGACTGCCTCATCGTCCCACAGCGTCCAGAGATTGTAGGCAAGATAGAAAAGCTTCTTCAGGGAGTCGGGGTACCTGGGGGAGACGAAGATGTTTTTGGTCAGCATAGGGGACCTCTCCCGCAGAAAAAAATTCTATCTTTGGCAAACCTCTTTATCTTGATTATCGGAATATTTCATTGGATTAAAATGCCAGATTCCCTATCACAGGAACCATCGTGTTCGGACAAGGATAATACGGGCAATGGAAAAAGTGAAGAGTATAATAGGGTTTATTTCGTGATGATGAAGTAGGATATTTTACCTCTATCGAATCGCTTTTCCTGAATATGGAAGAACTTCAGTTTTCGCGCTTTATCAAGAGCGGCTGCATCGACATCAGAATAACCTGATGAGACCATAACAATAAGGGATGTTGTATGGCCCTCAGGGGTAACTGTGAAAAAGATGACGACTTTCAGATCACGACCCTCTTCCTGCACCCACCTGGGAACTTCCGGTTTCTCTGCAGGAAAAAGAAGGCCACGCTGTGCCGATCCCCTATCCCATTCAATTAAAGGAAGCCCCGTTTCTTTTGCCTCACCCTCGGTGGCGCTTGCATACCTGCCTTTTTCCAGGCTCTCGGAAACAGGTTCAGCGGTTTTAGACCCTGTCTCCCCGATGTCTTCGGGTACGCCCTGAGGCCTGCTTTTTTCTGGAGGAAGGGCTTTATCAAGCCTCGAGATGTCAACAGATGGAGGTGTTTCTACTCCGGGTTTTGCCGCAGTTTCCTGGGGACCTGTCTTTGGCTGCTCCCAGGGCGCCAACTCTTTCCAGCGATCTGGACGAGGGCTCACAACTCCCACCACCTCCTCTTCTCTAACAGGCTCCTGTGCGGGCGTTAATTCTACTGTATCTTTTTCCACCACTCTATCAACCACCGGTTTCTCAACCTTTTTCCGGGTGGAGACCGTTTTCCTTTCTGGAGACTGAAAAGGTTTATCCCGGGTTTCATCGAATTTTTCAATCCTGGTAGCGCTTGGCCTCTCAGGCTCTATGGTTTTTAGAGCAGGCACCCGGGTTTGCTCGATGAGCCTTTCTTCTTGCAGCTTTTGGCCCATTTCCTCAAGTGGAGTGAGCGAGAAAGGTTGTGACGTTTCATCTATCACTTCGCCACTCACCTGTTCAGGCGCCGCGCCCGGAAGCTGGGCCGGTCCCTGGAGCGTCACGGTGAGAGGTCCGCTGTACTCAGGCAGCTCGGGGGGCTTTATTCGTATGCCGTACTGTACTGCAACAAAAACGCCAGCGTGCACGACGAGAGAACATACAATGCTTATGAACATACGCCTGCTGCCTGTTCTGGCCGAAGGCAACCTGCCTGTCCGTGAATATCCCATACTATGTCACCCCCTCTAACCCCACTCCTTTTCCCTGGTCCTGAGGTTTACACCGGTGAATCCGTTTTTCCTCAATATGTCAAGCACTTCTATCATGAGCTGGTAGGAAACCCCTTCATCCCCTTCTATGACCACCGTTCTAATCTCAGTCCGCTCCTCTTCAGTGATACGGGAAAGCCTCCTGTTGAGTTCAGCAATATCGTAGCGCTCCTTGTTGAGATAAATTTCATCCCTGGAAACAACCGTTACGGTCAGCTTCGACATGGCCACCGGTTCAGAAGTTTCAGAGCTTGGAAGAATGAGGCTTATTCCCGGAGCAATGATGAAGGTTGTTGATACCATGAAGAACACAACGAGCTGGAATACCACATCGATCAGCGGGATAAGCTCAACGTTCGTTCGTGTTGATAGCTTTCTGCGGAATCTCATACTGGTTTCCCTCCAAGAAGCAGTACGAGCTCGTTCACACGGTTCTCAAGCCTGATGATGCTGTGATTGACCTTGCTGACAAGATGGTTGTAAAAGATCACCGCCGGTATTGCCACGATGATGCCGGCGGCCGTGGTCAGGAGTGCTTCAGCAATGCCCTTTGCGAGGAGACCCGGATCGCCAATAGCCCCGATCTTCCCCAGAACACCGAAGGCCCGTATGTTTCCCGTCACCGTGCCGAGCAGACCGAGCAGAGGCGCAATATGGGAGATTGTCCCGAGCACGGGAAGGTGCTTCTCCATTATCGGAATCTCCAGGTTCGCAGCATCTAAAATAGCCTCACGGATCGTCTCCCTCGAGTACATACGGTGCTCAATGCCCACCTTCATTAAATTCGTTATCGGTGTTGGGTGGTTTTCACAGATCGAGAGGGCCTCGTCGTAATGCCCCTTTTCCAGAACTGCCCTCAATCGGTTGATCATCCTCTCCTCATCACTCCTTATCCGCCTGAAAAACAGGAGACGCTCGATAATTACGACTGCCGCAATGACAGAAAGGAAGGTGATAATCCAGAGGATTATCCCGCCTTTCTCCAGTATTTCAACCATGGCTCACTCCTTAGAAGGTAATGTAGGTCTTGAACGTCAATTTCAAACCCATATCAACGTAGGGATAAATGCTGTACCTGGGAGCATCCAGCAGGGGATAGAGGAGGTCGTCAACCTGTGCTCCAACCCTTATCGAATCGGCCACCCTGTAAAACCCCTGGAGATTCAGCAGGGGAGCCTGTATAAAATCATTCACCCCGGTGTACAATTCGGAGGTCATCCATCCACCGTACTTCCCCTTCTCCTGCATGAAGGTTAGCTCGAGGTTTAGCCTGCTTCGGGGAAAGAACTCCGGCTTATCCATCAATTCAGATTTCAGACTCAGGTAAGCTGTGAAGTTCTTTGATCTGTTCCACCGTAAACCTATATCCGAAGTAAGCTGCAGCGCCTCCCGCTGCTCGAAGGGAAAGAGACCCGAGGTCCCATCCAGAACAGCACTGGAGGTCGGCATTGCGTCCGAATCCTGGAAGAGCACTCCCAGCGAGACCGTCAATCCCTGAGTAAGATATACGTGGGAACCCATCTCACCATACCACCCTGAACTGTCGGTGAGCCTGGTGGGAGCATCGACCATAGGATAGAGAGGAAGGATGTTAGAAAGGTCGTACTCCTGGACCCTGTAACCGAAAGATCCCCTGAACGAAAACAAATCGCTCGGATAGGCTGATAGGGTCAGGGAGAAGGGAATGAGGTTCTGCCCGCCTTTGCTCCAGAACCAGCCGAGGCTGCCCTCAAGCACTGAGATGGCACTCAGGTCAGCTCCAAAGAAACCACGAACTTCGGTTCTGGCCAGCGCAAGTGAATCGTCAGGGCCACCGCCCCTGTAGGCAATTCGAGGTTCCATGCCGAAAAATCCCCTGCGAAAATGGTACCGGCCCTCGAGTGAAGAGGAGATAAGATACTCAGCCGTTTTCTCCGCTTCAGGACCTGCTGTTCCCGAAGCGGTGAGGAGCTGTGTGGTCGTCGATGCATCGATGTCCCCCTTCAAGCTGAAGCGCTCGCTCACCCTGTATTCAAGCTCTCCACTGCCGCTAGCGTGGCGATTCACCTTAGAATAGAAGTCTCCACGACCCTGGAGCCCCTTCTCGCCATCCTCGAAAGAACCGTCCAGCCCAATCTCAAGCCGCCTCAGTCGAAAAAAAAGCGAACCGGCTATCCTGTCATCCCTCATATGAAAGCCCGAGCCCACCGGCTCCTCAGAAAAACCATCGACGACCTCGTGGCTGAATAAAAGTTTCCCCTCGGGCTGTTTCTCATACCGATAGAGAGATATACTGCTCAAAACGTGATTGAGCGTTCCAATTCCAAGGATGCCTTCAGCAACGAAAAACTTCCCCTCCTTCTGTATCTTGAGGGGTAACCCCTGTGCAGGCGGCAGGACCATCTCACCTGGAAGCTCCTCCATCGCACTCTCCTCAAGCTCCGGGAGTGGAAAATCGATTTCGAAAGGCTCCAACTCCTCTTTTGGAAGCTTCGCCGTTACCTCCTCCACCTTCAGATCCTCAAGCTCCAGAATCACATTAGGAAGCACAATCTCGGGTTCCTGGGGTTCAACATCCTGAGAAAACCCGTAGAACCACTGAAAAAGGCACAGTGCACAGAGCAGAAGCACCCTTCCCGTAAAGGTCCTGCCCGGGCTGAATGACCTCATTTCTTTTTCTCCTCGAGGAGCTTTTTGCCTTCATCAGACCATTCGCTTGCGGGGAAGTGTTCCCTGAGCCTGTCTACAAGCTCCCTCATCTCCCTCTCACTGCCCGCAAGCTTCATCATCTCTGCTGCCCGGTAGAGCCCATAGGCCATGAGATCTCGGTCCTGAGGGTTTTTCAGTGAAGCCTGAAAGAACTCCCTGCCTGCCCTTTCGAGATCACCCATCTTGAAGTAGTATTCACCAAGAAGAACACCTGCTGCAGCCGATGTTTCTGGATCTTCCTGTTGCATCACCTGGCTCAGCATCTGAAAGGCTCGCTCAAGCTTCTGGTTCTCAAGGATGTACAGGCGGGAAAGCTCGATCATCGCCTTCCTTCCCTCCTTTGTCCTCACGCCACCGCTCTTGCTGATGAGAGCGGTGAGCTCCGCTTCGCGCCTGCTCATCCCGATGAGCATATACCTTATCTCCTCGAGCCTGAGGGGGGCATTTACCCCGCGCGCGTATTCAGGATACTCATCGATGAGCGCGCTGTAGAGATCGGATGCCTTCCTGTAATCCCCGAATGAGACGTGAATTTCTGCAGCTCC
>CAZPCG010000133.1:70-5920 GCA_964584875.1 uncultured Spirochaetota bacterium | reverse complement strand
GCTCCATTTTTCCAGGCAATTGTGGGAATTGGCATTTGTCCCTCTCGGACATTAATAGTATGTTTAATTAGTCGCTGGTGAATAATTCTAACGAATTATTCACCAGCTCAATAATTAGTTTCTAACTTTTTAAATTTAAAATAGTTATTTTAAAAGCAATATCTATATGCTATGAAAATGTGAATTGTTCACCAGAAACTAATTATAATACCGTGTGGAGTGAAGGGTCGAGACTTTAAGAGATTAACCGTAGTGGGGTGCCCTGGGCTGAGGGCCGTCCATTTTTCGGTTGATTTATTCTCCTGCATACGGTACATTGAGATTCGAATTAAAAATAAAAATTTAACAATTTATCCTTAAGGAGGAGAACTATGGCGGCAAAGAAGAGTCCCATGGAACGGATGAATGAGACCAATGAGTCGTCTGAGATATGGTGGGATTCGTCCCCACTGGTGTGGGAATCCTGGTCGAAGAAGACCATTGAGGAGACGCCACCCGAAAGGCGGGCTGAGGTTTCAGAGTGGCACAGCCGCTACTACCTCACTGAGAAGCCCATGGAGCAGCTGTTCAGAGGCGTGACCACTAACCCTCCCCTTTCACTTGCGGCGATCAAGGACAGTCCAACCTTCTGGAAGGAGTGGGTCATCGAGCAGCGCCGCAAGCACCCGAAGGCATCGGTGCATGATATCTGGTGGATGATGTACCTGGAGATTGTGAAGAGAGGGGCTGAGAAGTACCTGGGCGTGTTCAATCAATCGGGGTTCCGCTACGGGTACCTATCGGGGCAGGTTGATCCGCGCGATTATGATAACGAGGAGCGGATGAAGGAGCAGGCCCACAGGATAGCCGATGTGGCGACAAACATCATGATCAAGATTCCCGGGACAGCCCAGGGTGTGAAGGTGATCAGGTACCTGACCTCAAAGGGGATTTCAACAAATGCGACTCTTTGCTTCGTCATGCCGCAGTTTGTTGCGGTTGCAGATGCGGTGAAGGAGGGGGTGGAAGAGGCTCGACGAAATGGTGTTGATCTTTCACACTGGCGGTCTGTGATCACCTCGATGACGGCCCGCTACGAGGATATGGGGCATTTTGCCCGGGAGCAGGAGAAGCTTGGAATAGAGCTTACCGAGGCGGAGATACGCTGGTCATCGATTGCTATTCTGAAAAAAGCGGTGAACTTCCTCCTTGAGGGGAACTATCCGAGCAAGATGCTTGTGGCTTCCATGCGTCAGGGGCCTGTGGTTGACGGGAAGATGCGGGTATGGCACTTTGAAAAGGTTGCGGGTGCCGACATGGTTTACACATGCCCTGGGAAGTACATCAAGCAGGTTGATGAGTACTGCTACGACATCGAGTTTGACCCGGAGGCGTGGAAAGAGCCTGTGCCCGATGAGGTGATCGAGAAGCTGAGCAAGTTCCAGTACTTCAGGGAAGCTTACGACCCCTATGGGCTTGAACCGCCGCAGTTCAATATGCATCCGTCCACCGATGCAACGGCGAAGGAGTTCAGCAAAGCAACCGATGATATGGAGGCATTCGTTGCAGGGGCTATAAAGAACGCCGATATAAAATCGAAGGTCCAGGTTCTTGTCTGATAGCGAGAGACTTCGAGGGTTAAGAGATATTCATGTAGAGATGTTATTTATATTGAAGACAATAAGCCTGCATCAGCAGTAAAGTGAGCGGGTAATGACTTCAGGTCTCTATTGAAATATGTGGTTTTGACATGTGAAATGAGGCGTCGAAAATCCTTATAGAAATCCTTCATTTTTAATTATTGTAACGATGGTTGAGATTACAAAAGAGAAGGGCTCAATTCCAAAATACCTGCAGCTCAGTGAGTGGCTGAGAGGTATGATAGAAAAGGGAAGGTACTCCATAGGGGAACGGCTTCCATCGGAGATTGAGCTTTCTCAGATGTTTTCCCTGAACCGGAACACTGTAAGGCAGGCGCTCCTCCAGCTTGTTAATGAAGGGCTTGTGGAAAAGAAGAATGGGGTTGGGACCTTCGTTACATCAAGCATAGGTGGGAGGTTGAGGTATTCCCTGAAGAACATCACGAGCCTCACCTACGAGTTTGCCAGGCATGGAATACAATCGAAAACCCACCTCGTTTCGAAGAAGATCGTTATTATGACCGGTGACCTTGCCCAAAAGCTCATGCTCGGGGGTGACAGGAGGGCCATCCAGATCAAGAGAGTGCGGTACGGTAACGGGATCCCCCTCGTTATTGAGAGAAGTTACCTCTCCTACAGGGAGTACAGTGAGCTCCTCGACATGGAGATTCCCGAATCCCTGTACAGGTTACTTATTGAAAAGTTCGGTGTAACACTCGAACGGTCCTTCCAGACCCTGAGGGCAACTCAGCTTTCTGACAATGATGCACGGCTCCTTGAGGTTGAACCGGGGTTTCCTGCAATGCTGCAGGAATCCATCATCTCTGATGTGAATGGCATAGCAGTGGAGCTTCTGCACTCATATTACAGGGCAGACAAGTTCGTTTTTCAGGTTGAGTCAGGAAGGTTCAGTCCCACAAACGTGAAATGACCTGTCCCCTTTTTCAAGGTTCGCTGTGTTCGGTGCACAGGCATTGAGGTTTATGCAAGGCTGAGCTGCCGCCTGTCGAGGCCAAGCCTCCTGTCGAGGCCCGATCTACGATCGGGTATGATTCTCCTGTCAGAGGTCATTCTGATATCGATGTCCACGGCAAGGCTTTCCTTTCTCCGGGCAACCTCCGTTCTCCTGTCCAGGCCTGACCTTCGCTCTTTTCCGACTCTCCTGTCCCTTATATATCTTCTCTCAGTGGAAGGCATTCGATTTGCCTCTCTGATTTAAAATGAGTTACGACCTGCCCCATTGCTGTACCCGAGTACCGCAATAATAGCAGGGCAAATTCCTGCATCTTACTTTCGCAGTATGATTCAAAAAAAACTTTAGCATACGGCTTGTTGAATGTCAACATGAAATCCCCCTTGACCACTACATCGTAAACGTATATATATCAAATTAACAATGAAAGTGAGGGGAGTCTATGTGCGGTATTATTGGAGGAATCGACACGAGCGGCGGCATGCTCAGAGGATCTGACTTCATCGAGGCGATCGCGGTACAGCATGAAAGGGGCAACGGGCTCGGTGGAGGGTTTGCCGCTTATGGCATATACCCGGAGTTTTCCCAGTACTATGCGCTCCATATTGCCTGTGACAACGAGAGGGCGGCCCAGGAAGCAGACAGCTTTATAAGAATGCACCTCTACGTAAAGATCGCAGAGGATATGCCCACAAAGGATGTGAAGGGTATCACCTGGCATCCCCTCCTGAAGCGCTACTTTACATTTCCGGGACCGAGCAATGAGGACCTGAAGCTCTCCAACCTGGGTGTGAAGACGGTGGCCGAGGAGGAGGCTGTCATCGATCGATACATGAAAAAGTTCATCTTCGATTTCAATAGATCGATACGGGGAGCGTATGTGCTCTCCTGCGGGAAGAACATGGGGGTGTTCAAGGGTGTCGGGTACCCCGAGGAGATAGGGGCGTTCTTCCTCATCGATAAGCTCCAGGCCCCCATGTGGATGGCTCACAGCAGGTTTCCGACGAACACGCCGAGCTGGTGGGGGGGTGCACACCCCTTCTCGCTCCTGGGATGGTCAGTAGTCCACAACGGGGAGATCACATCCTACGGGGTCAACCGAAACTACCTGGAGATGTTCGGGTATAAATGCACCCTGAAAACCGATACCGAGGTTATCAGCTATCTCTTCGACCTCTTCGTACGGGAAATGGGGCTGTCGATCGAGGATACCTGCACCATCCTCTCTCCCCCGCTCTGGGACGAGATCGATTCCATGGTCGATGTGGATTTTCAGCATAGGCTCATCCGCCTCCGCCAGTACTACCCGCAGGCCCTGCTCAATGGACCCTTTGCCATCCTCGTCGCTAACGGGAGGGAGATGATCGCCATGAACGATAACCTCAAGCTGAGGCCGCTCGTATGCGCCAGGGAGGCTGACCGGTACTACTTCTCGAGCGAGGAGTGCTCCTTTGAGGTACTCTGTCCCGGGAGGGAAAAAACCTGGATGCTTCCGGGCGGAAGGCCTGAGATTGTCAGGATGAAGGAGGCGGTAAATGCAGTTGCCTGAAAGCCAGCCGGGGGTTAACCGGAGGGCAGGTGAAAACATAATGAAGCTCGATATGTCGAGGAACTGGAAGTGGCCCGTAAAGTACATGCCTGTGTTCGACTATGAGCGCTGTAACAGGTGTGGGCTGTGCGCTGCGGCCTGTACGTGGGGTGAAATACGGCTTGTGCCTGAAAAGGTGGTCAGTGGCAAACCGGTTCTGAGGCCTGTGGCCAACCGGAGCTCCTGCGGTGCATGCCATTACTGTGAGCGGCAGTGCCCCGAGGAGGCGATAACCATCGTCGATACCCCCTTCGTATCTTCCCACCGCTACTGGAGGGGAGACCAGAAGAACCTCTGGCGACAGGTCGATCCTAACAAATCGGGGCATGTGCTGCTCATAGCAACCGGTTCGGACTCCGAGCAAATGAGCTATTTCGACCGTCTGCTGTTTGATGCCTGCCAGGTTACAAACCCTCCCATAGACCCTCTCAGGGAACCAATGGAGCTTCGGACCTTCCTGGGGAGGAGGGATTTTTCGGGGAAAACAAACCTGCCCCTGCTCACCCTGGTAACGCCAATTCTCTTCTCCGCCATGAGCTTTGGATCGATAAACCTGCGGGTGCAGATCGCAGAGGCACGGGCGGCACGGACCCTCGGCACATACTGGAACACCGGGGAAGGTGGGCTTCACGAGGCCCTCAATGAGTATGGGGCCAACACCATAGTTCAGGTTGCCTCGGGGAGGTTCGGGGTAAGCCCAAGCTTTTTCAAAAACTGCTCGGCTGTTGAGATCAAAATAGGCCAGGGCGCAAAACCCGGTATAGGGGGGCACCTGCCCGGGGAAAAAGTCACAGGTGATATCTCAAAGACGAGGATGATCCCCGAAGGCTCAGATGCACTTTCTCCTGCTCCGCACCATGATATCTATTCAATAGAGGATCTGCGGCAGCTCATCTTTGCTATAAAGGAGACCACGCGATATGAGAAGCCGGTGTCGGTAAAGGTGTCCGCCGTTCATAACATTGCACCGATCGTTTCAGGGATCGCACGGGCGGGTGCCGACATAATCGCCATCGATGGCTTCAGGGGCGGGACGGGAGCGGCACCGAGACGTGTACGGCAGTCTATGGGAATACCCATAGAGCTTGCCATATCGGCTGCAGACAGGAGGCTGAGGGAGGAGAGGATCAGGAACGAGGTTTCACTCATCGCCGCAGGCGGCATCAGGAACTCTGCGGACGTGCTGAAGGCGATATGCCTTGGCGCTGATGCAGTGTACATCGGTACGGCAGTGTTGGTGAGCCTGGGTTGCGGGCTCTGCCAGCGGTGCTACGCCAGCAAGTGCAGCTACGGAATAACAACGAACAGGCCCGATCTGGTCGAGCGGATAGACGTCGATATGGCTGCAGCGGCAATGGTGAATCTCGTTCGGGCCTGGTCTGACGAGATAAAGGAGTTGATGGGTGGAATGGGGATCAACACCATCTGCTCACTGGTGGGGAACAGGGAGCGGCTGCGTGGAATACATCTGACCACCGAGGAGATGGAGGTGCTTGGCGTAAGGCAGGCGGGGGAATGAAAGAACATACAGACAAACCTTCAGTTGATACCACTACCTCGACAACCCTGAGCATCCACGTCGGGATGACCCACTACCGTGTGCTCGGGGAGGCTATACGTTCGAAGATTGCGGAGGGAATACAGCACTTCATCCTCGAGAAGGTTATGGG
>CAZPCG010000132.1:3036-5926 GCA_964584875.1 uncultured Spirochaetota bacterium | reverse complement strand
CTGATGTGGGGATACCCGTTGGCATCAAGGGCTATCGAGGTGTACTGCCCCACATCCCCTACACTGTCCACGGTCTCCTTCGTCCAGGCACTTCCATCGTGGAAGGCATACTTCAAATCCCCGTTGCTCAGATCATAGTAGCTGATGTGGGGATACCCGTTGGCATCAAGGGCTATCGAGGTGTACTGCCCCACATATCCCGTTGAGTCTACAGTCTCTGTTGACCATCCACTCCCGTTTCGAAAGGCATGTTTCAAGTCACCATTATTTGCATCGAAATAGCTTATATTTACATATTTGTTTCTATCAACGGATATCGCTGTATATCTCCCGCCTGCGCTGTCCACTATCTCTATTGACCAATCATTTCTTTTAACTGCATATAATACGTCGTGACTGCTCCAATCATAGTAGCTGATATGGGGATTTTCATCATCATCCACAGTAATTGATGAGTAATAACCTACATCACCTGCGCTATCCACAGTTTCCAGTGACCAAACATTTCTATTATAAAAGGCGTACATTAAATCATGTCTGCGCCAGTCATAGTAACTGATATGTGGATAAGCTTTGGCATCCACATCTATTGACGTGAAGTATCCTATATCTCCCTCTGCGGTAACAATGTCAATCCCAACTCTTTCTCGCACGTGCATTATAATCGTCTCGAGTAGCTCTGTTGTGCATCCTGGCATCACTAATATCATGATAAGCAACGTAAAAGTTAATATTGATAGCCGTCCATAATACATTATAATGGCAATACCATTTACCTTTCTTAAGCTCTACTCTTCATCCCAGATTGCAGTTTCAATAATATCAGCAATTCCAGCAGACTTGCTGGCCTCTTCTCCCTTTAATACTAGGTATGCATGACCCATTGCTAAAGCTGGGTCCACTGCTTTTAACTGGTCATACATTTTCTTCACTATGCCATAGTTTCCAAGTTGATGCTGGGCGCGGGCAATACAGAGAATTACGTGTGGATTATCATGTTCATTCTGATAAGCCCTTTCATAGAATGCGAGAGCCTTATCAATATCTTTTTTAAGATAGTAGATGTTCCCGAGATTTAACAAAGCAGGTACATACGTTTCGTCTTCAGCCACCACCTTGTTGAATTCCTGTTCAGCTCTATCCATTAATCCGAATCGTGCATAGACAACACCAAGCTTATTTACATGTTGTATGCTCCTTCCGTTTCTCTCAATCTCCTCCTGTATCTCGGCCACTTTTTGGTATATGGCCCTATCGATATATTTCGTTACTTCCTCCGAATATACTTCTACTACCTTTTCCTTTAAAGGGAGCTCCAATCTCCCCGATGTTCCGGGTAAACCCACTGGTTCAAATAGCTTCCATGCTTCATGCACTGGAAAAAACCCTTCTTCCCCTTTTGCAACGACCTCTCTCCATTCCTTTGCGCCTGTCTGCCATGCTTGTATAAATCCGCCTTTAATCTCTGTTATTTCAACAGGTATCCATGTCTTCTCGCCCCAGAAAATAACCTCATCGTCACGTAAATATATCTTCCTCGCCTCAGTAGGGTTAATGTCAAGCGAAAATGCAACAAATATATGTTCCGGAAGGATTATAAAAGCAGTTTCTATGCCAACTGACTCAAGCAGGGCGCTGAACAGGATGGACAGGTCATCGCAGTCCCCTGCCCCATATTCCAGAGTTTGCTTGGGAAATTGGAGAAAATCAACGGCTTGAACTTTTTTTGAAAACTCTGCGTAGGGCGTTGTCGGATCTACTGCGTAGCTGATACCGTACAGCGAAAGAGCATTAAAGAGAGCTAATGCGAGCGACAGGTTCTTATTCAAAGTTTTGTTTTCCTGGCCCTTTATCACGCCTGCAATATTCTTTGAAAATTGAAGCACCACCGGATCTTTCGAGGTTACAAAAGCAGCAGCCTTTCTGTTATCATCCCAGGTTATTGCATTCCTGTCATACAGCCGAATTGTTCCCCAGTATTCATCTTTACTTTTTCTACCTTCCTTGGTATATTCAACTGTAATTTCAGCCGCAACCTTCGTTCCTTCGGTTATTTCGAGTACCTTTTCCATGAACAATGCATTGAGTTCTATTTCTTTTGACTCGCCACCTTTCAGCACGTCAGGGGTCCTGCAGACTGTTGGTACGTCCATGTATTGTTTGACAAACAAGCTCACTTTTATATTTTGTATCGATGTCGTACCTGTATTGTGCATGGTTGCCTTCCCCACTGGATGTTCATCGTAATACTTGAAAAGGATTGGAAATACGTTTTCAAACGTGATGTTTCCCAACACAAGTTTTTTTTCAATTTCAATACGCACTTCGTCTTCTATTGGTACTGGCTTTGGCGGAAGCTCTTTTTCCTTTTGCTCCTTTTCAACTTTCTTACCACCACCAATGTAAATTGAGGTTCCGAGAGAAATTGCAATGCCATTGTATAAACCAAAAAAATATCTATAAGCAGCCTCTATCCCAACGCTTAAACTCGGTACGAGTAAATAATAAATACCAGAACCGGCTGTTGCATAAGAATGAAAAACAGTTGATTTTCCAAGATAGCTCTTCTGATTTAAGAACCCATAGTAAGCCCCCCCATTGATAAATCCACGTAATCCAAGTTTCGGTACTATTCGATGATCTATTCCTATTCCAACCCCAAAAGGAACAACATAGAGAGATGGCTCTGCCTGTAGAGGTGTATACATCAGCCCAAGATTGCTGCGGAGAAAAACAGACGAGCTCTTTTTCAGCATACCTTCTAAGGCAACTGCGATTCCAGCTCCAAACTCGAAGAATTCTCTACTATCTCCTATTGGTACATATCCTTCTGGGGCTAATTTAATGGATAAACGGGACGTTCTACCCTCTTCAGCATAAATAAAAATAG
>CAZPCG010000132.1:0-3026 GCA_964584875.1 uncultured Spirochaetota bacterium | reverse complement strand
ATATCTATTTAAACAAACAACAAAATTTGCTTGTTCCATTAGTTCCGCAAATGTAATTGCAGTACAACGTAAACAAAAGGTCTCTTTTTTTCTGTCCATTCATACCGAATGATTTTATCTTGCCATTAAAATGCCGGAGGTTGCTGAAAGGAGCAACGTATGTCGGGAATCGATCTGAGAATCAAGAAGCTCTTCGGGGAGAAGAAGAACCTGGTTATCTCGGCGCTTGACCACGTCATGGAGTACGGCGATCAGCCGGGAATCGAGGATGCACGAAAGGCGATTACAAACTGCCTGGGTACAGATGCCCTCCTGCTCCCGAGGTACATGCTGAAGCGCCACTGGGACCTCTTTGCAGCTTCCAATGCGCCCATGCCGGTGGTCAGGATCAACTGGACTTCTGCGTTCTACTATCCCCTTGAGTACCGGAAGGGGTTTACCAGGATCGCAACCACGGTGGAGGAGGCCGTCGAAGCCGGGGCGGAGCTTGTAATATGCTCCCTCTTCCTCGAAAACGAGGACGAGGAGATGGAAACAGTTAATGTCGAGATATTTACCGAGGTCGTCAGGCAGAAGGAGCGGCTCGGCATACCCCTCATCGGTGAATGCTACGTGGTCGAGCACAGGGAGAAGACCACCGGGGATGTGCATAAGAAGGTGAAGAGGGTCACCCGGGTCATGGCTGAGCTTGGCGCAGACCTCATAAAAACCTTTTACACCGGTGATTACTTCCAGGAGGTGATTGACAACACACCGATTCCCGTGTTCACTATTGGAGCGGAAAAGCTAAACACCGATCTCGAGGTGCTCACAAAGGCCCACAACAGCGTCACGAGGGGCGCAAGGGGTATCATATTCGGCAGGAACATCTTCATGGCCAGGGAGCCGGCAAAGCTCATCGATGCGCTGAATGAGGTGATAAACGACGGCGTCAGACCCGAGGCGGCGGCAAAAAAATACGGGCTGAAATAAATTGAAATAAACTGTAATAAACTGTAAATCACTTGATGTTTCTCACCGAGCCTCTGATCACGATGTGAGGTTCAAAGCCTATCGTTCTGGTCTCCTTTTTCTCATTTTCTATATTGTTCAGCAATAGTGAGATGCTCTCCTTGCCGATTCGTTTTCTCGGTTGATGGATGGTTGTTAGCGGCGGGGATAAGGCGCTCGTCACTTCTATCCTTTATAAGGAGTAACGCAATGGAAAAATTGAAGGCAGGGTATGTTTCGTTCGGGACCATGTTCTATGAGCCCAAAAGGCTGAAGGAGATCAGCGCCAGGGCGGAGAAGCAGCTCACCGATTCGGGGATAGAGCTTGTGCGAACTGACCCCGTGTTCGGCGAAGGCAGGGAGCCTGAACGGGCGATAAGGGAGCTCAAGAAAGACGAGTGGGATTTTCTCATCGCAAACGTTGTCAACTGGATCGAGGTAAGGGGGGTGACGAGAGTTCTGTTGGAGTTCAGGCATAAACCGCTTGTTCTCTACAGCTTCGGAGGATTCACGGATGGCGATACGCTGATTTCACCGGCGGCAGGGGCCGGTACAACGGCAATCAGGTATCCCCTCGAACGGTGGGGCTTCAAGTTCAAGTACCTGTTCAACGGGCCCGATTCGTCCATGGATGTGGAAAGCATAGTCAAATTCGGAAGGGCCGTACAGACGGCACGCAAGCTCCGTTACGCCCGTGTGGGCATGGTGGGCTTCAACGACATGGGTCTGTATACGACAGGCTTCAACGTAACCCGCCTTCGGAACCTCATAGGCCCGGAGGTTGAAAGCATAGACATGCTGCAGCTTGAGAGGAAGATGAACGAGCTTGATTCGGGGGCGGTAAAGAAGGAAATCCAAAGGGTTACGAAGAACTGGGAGTATCCCCTGGGAAAACCAAAAGACGCGGTGGTGGAGCGGGCGATCAGGATGTACATGGCGACTGTGGCGTTCTGCAAGGAGAAGAACTTCAGCGGTTTCGCCTACAAGTGCGTCGACGGAGTAGATGCGAACATGAACGTCGTGCACGCCATACCTTCTGCCCTCGTTGCGTCTGCTGGTTACCCCTACGTCGATGAGAACGACATCGGCAACCTGGTTGCCGAGCTCATGCTCAAGTGGATATCGGGGAAACAGGTCATGTTCGTCGAGCACTACGAGCATCATCCGGAGTGGATACTGCTGGGCGAAGACGGCTACATCCCTGATGAATTTATAGAAGGCAACCCCAGGATCAAGGATGTTTCCACGGTGCTGCTTGGTGGTATCGCGCACTGCTCAAAAATGAAGACAGGCCGCCT
Source organism: uncultured Spirochaetota bacterium (assembly GCA_964584875.1). GTDB lineage: Bacteria > Spirochaetota > B62-G9 > B62-G9 > DRHN01 > CAZPCG01. The sequence continues at coordinate 738 of CAZPCG010000132.1, read as the reverse complement.
GACTCTAGCATGCCTTGCCGAAGATGATGAGGGTTACAGGATGCACATCGTAACCGGCGAGGGGAAGGAGCCGCCACAGTGGGTTGAGATGGGCGTTCCCCTTCCCTCGTGGCCCAGCATCAAGTTCTATCCCGACGGCAGCGTGCGCAGCATACTGGACCACGTCATGTCGCAGCACTTTGCAATGGTCTACGGAAACTACGTCGATGAGCTGCTCGACCTGTGCTATCTTCTTGATATCACGCCCGTCCTCGACGTGGGATGAGGCGCAGGAGTAAAGAGACCATGTATCTGACCTTCGATGTGGGAACAACATCGGTGAAAACGGCCCTTTTCGACACGCAGGGCAACCTTATCCACAAGGTGATAAGGGATTACCGGCTTAACTCCCCCTCGGTTGGATGGTATGAGGTTGAGCCGGAGACGTACTGGAATGCAGTCGTTGAGGGGTTCAGAGAGATTGCCGTAAAAAGCCCTGTTTCGATGAAAGGCGTAAGGACCATATCCGGCTGTAGCCAGGGAGAAACGGTGATTTTTCTCGATGAAAATGGCAGGCCCGTGCGTCCTGCAATCGTCTGGTACGACAACAGGGCGCGGGATGAGATGGAGGAGCTCAGGGTGATCGTTACCGATAGGGAGCTTTATGAAACAACAGGTCTACCCGAACTTGATCCCATGTGGAGCGCTAACAAAATCCTGTGGGTGAAAAAGCACGAGGTTCAAGTGTTCAAAAAGATT
>CAZPCG010000131.1:0-6018 GCA_964584875.1 uncultured Spirochaetota bacterium | reverse complement strand
GTGTCAAGCCCGACCGGTCCGCCTTCGTACTTCGAAATGATGGTATCCACAAGGCGTTTGTCCATCTGGTCGAGCCCGAGCTCATCCACTCCCAGCATCTCAAGTCCGTGGATGGCTGTCTCTCCATCTATGACACCGTTCCCCTCGATCTCGGCAATGTCCCTGAGCCTTCTGAGTATCCTGTTCGCCACCCTCGGTGTCCCCCTTGAGCGCTTTGCGATGATCCAAGCACCCTCCTCGGTGAGATGGGCATTCATGATCCTTGCCGACCGCTGAACGATGCTGAAGATGTCCTCTGAGTGGTAAAAATCGATCCTCTGTACAATGCCAAAACGCGCCCTGAGAGGCGCGCTCAGGAGACCTGCTCTCGTGGTTGCCCCAATGAGGGTGAAGGGCTTTAGATTGATCTTGATGGATTTCGCACCTGGTCCCTGGCCGACGATGATGTCGACGATAAAATCCTCCAGCGCAGGGTAGAGTATCTCTTCCAGCACCGGCTTCAGGCGATGAACCTCATCGATGAAGAAAACATCGTGATTTTTAAGGGAGGTCAGTATTGCCGCAAGGTCCCCCGTCCTCTCTATAGCTGGTGCAGAGGTCGATTTGAAGCCCACCTCCATTTCTTTTGAGATGATCTGGGCAAGGGTGGTTTTTCCGAGGCCCGGCGGCCCGTATAGAAGCACATGATCGAGGCTCTCCTTCCGCCTGATGGCCGCCTTTATGAAGATGTCGATCTGCCGCTTCAGCTCATCCTGGCCGATGAATTCCACAAGCCGTGACGGACGGAGGGGGCCTTCCTCAGTATCAGCCGCAATCCGTTTGGGATTGGTTATCCTTTCGTTTTCAGTCATCTGCCACCCTTGCAAAACGGGTAATCCCTTTCATCCCGCAAGAATCTTAAGCGCATTTTCGACGATCTGCGCAACGTCATTCGTGCTCCCAATGGAGGTGACAGCCTTCTCGACCGCCCGGCGAGATTCACCTGCTGTGAATCCCAAGGACTCGAGAGCTCTAACCGCCTCCGAGCATTCAGAGCCCACACCTGAGACCTCCAGTGCAAATGAGCGCTTCAGTGTCTCCTTCAGATCGATGATTATCTGCTGCGCTCTCTTCTTCCCTATCCCCGCTAGCTGCATGAGAAAATCGCTATCTTCCGAGACGATTGCCCCGATGATGCGGGTTGTCTCACCTATTCCAAGGATCTTCACCGCCTGTTTTGGTCCAATACCGCTGACCCTGAGCAGAAGGTTGAAGAGCGTGTACTCCTCCCTGTGCAGGAAACCGTAAAGGTCGAGACAATCCTCCCTGTGAATGAGCCGTGTAAAAAATTGAACTGAGGGATTATCACGGGACAAAAGCTCCCTGAGCTGCGTAAGCGTGCTGTTAGAGCAGTAGACCAGGTAACCCACACCACCGACGTCAATAATGCAGTGGTCCCTATCGACGTGGGTGAGCACACCGCTCAGGTAACCTATCATCTTTCACTCGGGGGATTTCTGAAATCCAGGAAAAATCCCGGGATTTCTCATAAAGAGAAAAAATTTCGAGCGCCCATTTCCTTACTGGATAAATGCCTGAATCACCTTAGTAGATTACTGCAAACTGATGAAAAGGGCAATAACTATTTCTGCTGAAGGGAGATTAGCTCAGCAGTGGATGTTTCTGCAGCATATTGCAACTGCAAGAGCATCTGAGATGTGGTGGGATTGGGGGGGACGCTCAAGATTGAGCAAATTCTGAATCATCATGCCAACCTGATCCTTCGTTGCCTTTCCAAATCCAACTATCGCAGACTTTACCTTTAATGGAGTAAACTTCTCGACCTTTATGTTGAAATTGGTTGCCGCCAGTGTGATAACGCCTATCGCCTCGCTGACATCAACGAGGGATTTTAGATTTTTGCTGTGAAAGAGGTTTTCTATTGCCACCATATCAGGTTTCTGCTGCCGGATTATCTCCGTAACCCTGTCATAGATATGCTTCAACCGAAAGGCATGCTCAAGCTCTGCAGAAGTCGAAATAACACCGTAACCTACCACCCTCATTCTATCACCTTCCAGCGTCTCGATGAAGCCGTATCCGGTAGAAATGACCCCTGGATCGATTCCCAGAATAATCAACTGCGCTCCTCTTTGATGTTAGTCGTTTGCCCACTTCCGGTGCAGAAGGAGGATATGACCGCGCGGTTTCAATGGCTGATTTTCTGTAGAATGTGGTCTGGTATGTCGAAGTTTGCCGCAACGTGCTGCACATCATCGTTTTCTTCCAGCCTCTCCATCAGCGCAAGCACCTTTTCGGCACCCCTCTCGTCGAGAGGAACGGTCGTCCTGGGTATTCTCATAACATCGCTCATAATGATCTCCACTCCACTTCCGATAAAAGCCCTTCGAACGCTCTCATAACTCTCAGGGGTTGTGGTGACCTCCCACACATCGCCATCGTTGCGCACATCATCGGCGCCGGCATCAAGGGCTATCTCCATCACGGTATTCTCATCGTACCTGCCGGCGCTGACGGTAATTACCCCCTTCTTCTCGAAAATCCACGAAACACAGCCGCTCTCACCCAGGTTCCCCCCGCTCTTCGTCAGGATGTTTCGGATCTCTGCGGTTGTTCTGTTCCTGTTGTCCGTCATCACATCGATCATGATGGCAACGCCCTGCGGGCCATACCCTTCATAAACAACCTCTTCAAGACTGTAGCCCTCAAGCTCTCCGGTCCCCTTCTTGATCGCTCTCTCGATATTCTCTTTCGGCATGTTTGCTTCTTTTGCCTTCAGCATCACAGCCCTCAGACGGGAATTTGCCTCAGGGTCGCCTCCCCCCAGCCGTGCGGCAACCGTCATCTCCTTGATGATCTTTGTGAAGAGCTGCCCCCTCTTTGTATCCACCGCCCCTTTTTTGTGCCGTATTGAATGCCATTTACTGTGTCCCGACATATTACCTCCCACCGTTTTCAGGGACACCCTTATCACACACCCAACATTGTCAGGTATCCCCGCTTGCTCTGGCAAGATCCTTTCTTTGCCTAAAATTAATAAAGATTTCAGCAATTTTCAATAAGCAGTTTTTCTCTGTATAGCCCCCTGAGCTCATTGAAAAATCGAATTGCCTCCCCACGCCTGTAATCCGGATATGTCCATTCCCAGGGCATGTATGTTTTCGACCGATACCTGAGTGTCACTTCGGCATAGATGCCCTGCCGGAGGTACACCCGATGCTGGTTGTTCTTCGTTGTGGCAAGCACCACCTTACCGCACGTGACGTAACCGGTGTCGATGTTCGCGTTCCGCCTGCCCTCGATTGAGAAAAGCTCCTGTTCCAGCTCGTTGCTCCTCAGCTTGGCCTCGACGATACTGTCCTGCTCGATGAGCGCATCAAACCCGGTCCAGACTCTCCATATCTCATCTCCCATTTCGTCCCGATAATAGTCTGTCTCTGTGAATGGGAAGGGCTCAGATTGCAGGATGATCGGGCCGTACTCCTCTTCAAGAACATTGTAAAGCTCGCTCCTGTCAACACTCCTGTTGAAGAGCAACCCGGTAAAGAGAATTGCTTTCGGCGGCAGTGCAATGCTTCCCATTGAAAACTCTACCCATTGAAAACGCTACCCGAGGTTCAAATAAGCGATTCAATCAGCAGGGTAGTACCATCACCTTGAGTCCCGAAGGGAAATACTCGAAGTGGCTCGTAGATCGGTCCTGTCCTCGTAAGAGTCGATTTGTATAGCACGACTGAGTTAACGGCAATGTCCCCGAAATATATCCCCCGGCTTGTGCCAAGCTCATCAATCAGCTTCGGGGCCGTGCGCCCCTTAACCCTCCCCACTGTGATATGAGGTGTGTATCCTTTCTTTTCCCTCTCCACATCGAGGTTGCGTGCCATGATCTGCTCGTAAACGGCCGAGTATATCCGCTTCAGGGTTCCAGTGGCATCCCTGACGCCAAGCCATATCACCCTGGGTCTTGAGGTCGATGGGAAGGCAGAAAGCCCCTCGATTCCAACTGAAAAGGAGCTCAATCCCAGAACCGCTGACTGCACCACCCCTTCCAGGGCCTGCAGGGTGGGGTCATCGATTTCCCCGAAGAAGTAGAGTGTTATATGCACGTTATCCTGCTGGACCCACTTCACGCTCTCCTGCACCCTCCTCAGCTTTTCAAGAAAACGGTTGATTTCCGACTTCACCCTGGAATCGATGTCAACGGCGAGAAAGCTCCTCATCTCGTTCACCCTCCCTCAGAAAGAGGAACAGCATTGACAGGGCCCTGTTTACGCTGCGGATGCGAATTGCTTCCCTGTCCCCCCTGAACTCATCCTGGGTTACTTGTGGTGCACTTCCCACTGCACAGAGACAGATAAAAACTGTACCCACCGGCTTGGGCTCCGTACCGCCTCCGGGCCCTGCTATCCCCGTAATTGAGAGGGCAACATCGGAGGAAAACCTCTGCTGTGCCTGCAATGCCATCTCAACGGCGGCTTCTCTGCTCACGGCACCGTGCGCCGTTATTGTTCCCGGAGAAACGCCGAGAATTCTTTCCTTAGCTTCATTGCTGTATGAAACGATGCTCCCGAGGAAATAGCTTGAGCTCCCGGGAATGTCGGTGATGCGCTTTGAGAGGAGCCCTCCGGTGCACGATTCCGCTGCAGACAGCGTCAGCTTCTTCTCAGCGAGCATGGCACCCGTTACCTGCTCAAGGGAACGGTCCCCCCTGCCGAAGCAGTGCTCGTGTATCTGCTCTTCAACCTCCTGGACGCACCTGTCGAGATCATTGGAATGTGATTCGAACTTCACCCGTACGATGCCATTGCTTGCCCTGGTCCCATAGCGCACCCCCGCATACCTGGATACAATCTCATGGATCATCCTGTCAAGGGTATACTCAGCAATGTCGATAAAACCCAGAATGGCCGACCGAAAGTGCTGGTTTAGGACTCCCTCGCTTGCGAGAATCGGCACCATCTCATCAAGGAACATCCGGTGCATTTCATGCGGGACACCAGGCAGGGAGAATACCAGCCTGTTTCCCTCCCTTATGTAGAACCCGTATGCTAGCCCTACCCTGTTATCAAGAAGCCGGCCCCCCTCCGGGTAAGCAGCCTGCATACTGTCAGCCTCATCGAACGGACGACCCTTTTTGCTGTACCACTCTCTCAGGAGGCGCTCCTTTTCAACATCGATGACAAGCTCTTTTTTCATAAGGCTGCCGACAATCCTCCTGGTGATGTCATCCCGGGTGCCTCCAAGACCGCCGGTGAAGATAAAAATCCCCTCTTCATCGAATACTCTTCCAAGGAGCGAAAGAGAGGCAGCGTAATCATCGGGAAGCATGAATACGGCTGAAACCAGGATACCCCGCTTTTCCAGTTCGCTGGCAATGAAGGCGGCATTGGAATTGAGAATCTCTCCCCTGATCAACTCATCGCCTATTGTAACAATCCGCACCGTTCCCATCCTGAAGGCTCCTCTCTCAGCTGAAATCAAATATCCTGTTGAGCTGATCCCAGCTTGAAAGCTTCTTCCCGAAATTGCTCATGTACATCGTCTCTATGACCGTGCGAAGATTGTTTCGAGTTGTTTCATTCATTGAAACTCGCTCTGCACCTGCAAGTGCATAGTCAAGCGACCAGTTGATAAAGCGCTGAGTCCCTTCCAGAACCTTCTGGGCAGATGCGCTGCTGCACCCTCTGCAGACTGGAAATCCGTGGAGACTATCGCAGTAAAACTCATCTCTGCCGACGCTCAGCCCGCACCGTGCACATGTTTTCGTGTCAGGTTTGTATCCCATGATGGAGAGGAATCGCAGGTCATACATAGAAAGCAGGAATATGCTCTTTTTCGAGGAGACCCTGTCCAGCAAAATGAAGGCGCTCGAGAGAAGATGGTAGAGGTCCCTGTCGACCTGGGCATTTTCCACAAAACGAATAACAGGCTCAATGAGAGCATTTCCGATGAGGTACTTGTTCAAATCCTCCCGGATCGAGGCATTGTGGGAGGAAACCTCCACCTCTTTTATAGAAT
>CAZPCG010000130.1:0-6025 GCA_964584875.1 uncultured Spirochaetota bacterium | reverse complement strand
ATCTTCCGTTTTTTCTCGGGGTCTCGTACCCCCTTCAGCCTCTCGATGAACCGCCTGCTTGCGTCGATATAAAGCAGCTCAAAGTTGAATCCATCCCTGAAGGTCTGGACGACGGTTTTTTCTTCGTCCTTTCTTAAAAGGCCGTTGTTGATGAAGATAGCCTTAGTGTTTCTTCCGATGGCCTTTCCCATGAGGGTTGCAACAACGGAGGAATCTACACCCCCCGAGAGGGCACATAGGACCTTCTTTCCATCAACCTCCTGCCTGATAGCTTCGATTTCCCTTGTGATGAAAGAACCCATGCTCCAGTTCTTCCTGCATCTGCAGATGCGGGTAAGGAAATTGCTCAGAATTATTGAGCCCCTCTCCGTATGGGCAACCTCTGGGTGGAACTGCACACCGTAGATATGCCTTGACGTGTCTGCGATGGCTGCATGGTCGCAGCTCTGGGTACTTGCAATCCTCCTGAACCCGGCAGGCAACCTCTCAACCCTGTCACCGTGACTCATCCACACAACGTGTTCCCTCCCCCTGTTAAAGCCGCTGAAGAGGTCTGATTCATCCAGTATGCGGAGCAGGCTTTTCCCATACTCCCTTTCCGGAGAGGACCTGACCTTTCCGCCGAGTAGATAGGCGATGAGCTGAAGGCCGTAGCAGATGCCGAGTACCGGGATTCCCATCTCAAAAAGGGGAATAGAGGCCGATGGTGCGCCTTCAGAGTATACCGAGCGAGGTCCCCCGGAGAGGATGACGCCCTTCGGATTGAATGATAGAACCCTCTCATGGGAACAGTTGAAGGGTAAGATCTCAGAGTATACCCCAAGCTCCCTTATTTTGCGGGCTATGAGCTGTGTGTACTGGGAGCCGAAGTCAAGAATGATAACAGTATCGAAGCTTCCTGTCATCCCTCTCTCCCCACCATCGATTACCCGTCGACACATATGCCATAATAGTATACTATTATATTATAAGTTTATTCTATAACATTTTTTACAGTCTGCCTTTAGATGGATGGATACTGTGCCTGTTGAGAACAGGTTTTACAGAACCTTCTCAAACTACCTCAAACAGCGTTTTGGGGAGAAGGTGTACAGGGTTTGCATTGACTCAGGATTTAGTTGTCCAAACCGCGACGGCACCCTGGGTCAGGGGGGGTGTGCCTACTGTTCGCCCCACGGGTCGTGGAAAGTCGAAGGTAGCCAAGTCCCCCTTGAGCTGCAGGTTCAGAGGGAAATAGAGAGGGTGAAAAGCCGCTACAGGGCGGGGAAGTACATCGCCTACTTCCAGGCCTATACGAATACCTATGCCCCCGTGCGAAGGCTTCGCCAGGTTTACGATGCCGCTCTTGCGGCAAGTGGTGACTTTGTCGGAATGGCGATTGGCACCCGGCCTGATTGCATTGATCGCGAGAAGCTCGACCTCATTGCCTCCTACAGGGAGAAGGGGCTTGAGGTTTGGATGGAGTACGGCCTGCAGTCGGCCCAGGACGAAACGCTCAGGCTCATCGGGCGGGGCCACACGGCCCGGGATTTCCAGGACGCCGTGATGCTGACGAAGGAGTACGGGCTTGGGGTCATCGCTCATGTGATAATCGGGTTGCCCGGTGAGTATGGGTGGCATGTGGTGCGGACTGCAAGATTTCTTTGCAATCTGAGGGTTGATGGAGTTAAGCTGCACAACCTCAACATCGTTGAAGGGACGCGCATGGCCGACTGGTACCGGGAGGGGAAGGTGAGGCCGCTTGAATGTGAAGAGTATGCGGCCCTGGCCGTCGATTTTCTCGAGCACAGCGACCCGGCGCTTCTTGTGGTGAGGCTCGTAGCAGATTCAAATCCACTCTGCCTCATCGCCCCGAAGTGGAGCCTGCGGAAGCAGGAGGCTGTACAGGCCATCATGAACGAGTTTGCGCAGCGAAAAAGCTATCAGGGGAGGTTCTTTTCAGGCGGCAGCGCCTCTTGAAGTCTTCCTGCTGGCTGTTCAGGGAGGGAAGCTTGAAGGTACACTGTCTTTATAGGGACTTCTTTCTGTTTCTCCGGATGATCTCCCTGGAAAAGGATATCTGGACTGCATTCAGGAGGCACTATTTCGATAAACACAGGGACTTTCTGAAAGAGGTCTGGTTTTCATACCAGAAGTATACACCGAAAAACATACGGGAAAGGGTGACTGATATTAAAAGGGAGGACTATGCTGCAATAGAGAGCGAGCTGAAGATATTCGACATTGAAGAGAATACGCGGGAGATAATCCTGCATTGCAAGGGCATGCTCCATGACCCTGACCCCTGCAATGTGTACCTTTTCATTGGGTTCTTCAGTCCTGACGGGTTTGTAATCCTCTACAACGGAGAGCATGTCATCTGCGTGGGTCTTGAGCGCTTCCGCAATTTTAAAAACTACGATGTTCTGCTCTCCCACGAATACTATCACTATATTCTTAACAAACAGTGCCCCAGGAGGAGGGAATCTCTGAGGAATGACCTTGTTCGGGAGGGGCTCTGTATATATTTTTCGAAGATCGCATTTCCCGGGAGAAAGGAGCATCTCTACCTCTTCCTGAACGAGGAGCAGTTCTCAGGCCTCGAGAGAAATGCCGGGGCACTCATGTCAAAGGTAAAGGGTGGAAGGCTACGGAGGGAGGAGCTTTTTGGCTCTCACTCGAGGCAGTTCCCTCCGAGGGCTGGTTATTACCTCGGGTACAGGCTTGTGAAGGATTTTATTGAGAGGACCGGCATCGATGATATAGGCTTCCTCATGAGGGAGCAGAACCAGATCCTCCAAACCTGAAAGCGGAATAGGCATTGACTTTTTTCCTGCCCGTTTTATTTTCTCCTGGTAGGGTCAAAGTAGAGATGGTGAATTGTGAGGAGTGGAATAATGAAGCCAAAAGGTCTATCCCTTTTGATGATAATCAGTGCGGTGTTTCTCTCCTATCCCATGGCTGGAGCGGATAACAGGGTTCAGGGGAATATTATTGCAGTAAAAGAGATTGATTATTTCTCAACCCTCGGCGTATTACGCCCGGGCAGCGAACTCAGGGCAGTCGATTTTTCCGTCCGATCCCTGAACGGAACAATGGTAAACTTGAGGGATTTTCGCGGTAAGGTCGTGTTTTTGAACTTCTGGGCAACCTGGTGCGGGCCCTGCCGGATGGAGGTAAAGGATATCGATCGCCTCTACGATACGCTGAAGGAAGAACACTTTACGGTGCTTGCGCTAAGTATACGGGAGAAGAGGCGGACTGTGGAGAAATTCATGAAAAGCTATGGAATTGATTTTCCGGTGTATCTTGATTCTGATGGAGAGGTTTCATCAATGTACGCTGTTTCAGGGATTCCCACAACCTACATCATTGATCCTGAGGGGATTATAGTCGGAAGGGCTATCGGCCCTCGCAAATGGGGCGGAAAGGAATCGGTCCAGCTCATGAGGAGCCTCATACCGAAGAAATCCCCCTGAGCCTTCAACCCTGCCTTTAAAATAAATTGCATTGGTAGGGTTTCACAGGATACCAACCAATCTTCTGTAATCGAGGTGGATGAGAGGAAATCTGCGCAGAAGGGGCTGTGGCATTCAATGGTGGAAGTAGACTGCGTCTTTTTTGATCTTGGTGGCGTTTTGTACGATCTTGATCTTTCAGGCGCCTGGAAGAGGTTCAGGCAGAGGTGCGGCAGGTCAATCGGTGAAATACAGGCCGTGCTTTACGCCTCCGACCTCATTGAGCCCTATGAGTCCGGAAAGATCTCATCCCATGCATTCTACGATGAGGTGACAAGGCGTCTGGGCTGCAGGATGAGTTTTGACGATTTCAGGGGGATCTGGAACTCGATTCTCGTCAAGAGGAAGGGCATGTTCCAGCTTGCCCTGCAGGTCAGGAAATCGCTTGATGTTCTGGTTGTGTCAAACACCAACGAAATGAATGCCGCTGCCATGGAGAAGGATGTGAGGAGCATCACCCGCAAGACTGTCTACTCCCACGAGGTAGGATACCTGAAGCCTGACCCCCGAATATACGAGAAGGCCCTGGAGATGAGCGGCACCGGGCCCCAGAAAACGCTTTACTTCGACGATCTCGAGAAGAATGTTACCTCTGCCAGCGCTCTCGGCATACGCGCCTTCATCTACCGTGACATCCCTAGCCTTTTGAGTGTTTTTCACTCAAACGGCATTCGCCTGAATAATAATATGTCTCAATAATTGGCTGAAGAGTTTTTTCAATGCTTTTTAAAATAACAGAATTCGTCTGGATAAGACCATAAATCATGGCTTGGCCTTCCCTTTACTGATTAAGGAATTAACAGCTCTTTCAAGTTCTGGTATTTTATTTTTGACCACATCCCATATAATTTCAGCGTCAATTCCAAAATACTCATGAATTATAACATCCCTTAAACCAGCTATTTTCTTCCATTCCAATGGATACTGCTGTTTAATATCTTCAGGTATATTTTTGACTGCTTCTCCCACATTTTCTAGTGCTTTAAGCACAGCATAAAAGACAAGTTCATTTTTAGCAAAAGTTTGAAAGTTTACTATTTCATGAGTAAATTTATTAATGCGATTTGTCTCGTCCAAGATGTCTTGAAGAATTATTTTAATTTCTCTTTTCTTAGACATTTACAGCCTCTTTAATTATGGCTTCCTTTAATCTCTCTTTTAAAGCGGATTTTAAAACCAAATCAATGTTTGTATTTAATAGGTCTTCAAGATAAAACTTTGAATCCATATAGTTGTCAAAAGTTTTAAATCCTTCTTCAAACTCAATAAGTAAATCCAGGTCACTTTGTTCTTCTTGTTCTCCTCTTGTATAGGAGCCAAAAACTGCAATTTCTTTTATTTTAAACCTTTCCTCTAATTCCCTTCTATGCTCACTGAGAATTCTCAAAATTTGTTCCAAAGTTTTCATGCTCTTTCATCCTCTATTAAATTATTCACCATAACCTTAACAGTAAGCAATTCTCGGTCGGCAATGATAAACTTTATCTTGTTTTTCAGATGCTCCGGTTTATTTTTGTTTATAACTAGGATGCATGCTGGAATGCCAACAAGGCTCAGGAGGTATAGACGTACTTCTCCCACAGCGAATCGTCCTTGAGCCTCTTTTCGATGCTTACCTTATAGTACTCTTCTATGGGGTGCAGTATCTCAGGGGATTCCTCATAGACGGTTTTGAGCGCCGCCCGTACTACTTCCATACCCTCTCCGGTCATTTTCCCGATTGGGGGCCGCGCTGGACCTGCAGGCATGCCGAGCACGTTCATAGCTATTTTTACCGCAAGGGGGTTCCTGAACCGGTCCTCGACCATGACCTCTTTCCCATCAGGTAAGGTTCTCTTCGACTTTGCCTTAACGGTAACGATGGAAAAGAGTGGTTTCAGTTTCCTTTCAAAAAGCTTTGCCTTTTCCATGTTGCCGGAGAGCATCGTCTTTACCATCTCCGTTACTGCTCCCGGTGCGATGTTGGAAGCGACCGAGATGACCCCGGCGGCCTTTATTTTCTCGCTGCTCATCATCTCGAAGGTTTTGTCGTCGTCCCCTGACATGATGCTCATATCAGGCATGAGTGAGCGTTCCTCTTCCATCCTGGCAATATCTCCCGTTGCCTCCTTGATGGCGATGACCCTGTCGTATTCCCCGCTCAGGATTGCAATGTCGACGGGTGAGATTGCCGTACCGGTTCTGCCGGGAATGACATAGATAACAATCTTGATATCTCTGAAGGTGTCCAGTATTGTCTGGTAGTACTCCCTGCGAAGCTCAAGGCTCGAGGGGCCGTTGTAGTAGCAGTCGACCAGCAGCACCTTGTCGATACCCGCTTTCAGGGCATGCCGGCAGTGACCGAGCGCTTCCTCTGTGGAGTTGGACCCTGTACCTGCGAGAACATCACACCCTCTTCCCGCAAACTCTCTCGACCTCTGAACGACGCTATTGTGCTCCTCAGTGCTGAGGGTTGGTGATTCTCCGGTTGTACCAACGGAAAGAATGCCGTCTATCCCCTGCTCTATCTGAAACTGAATATTCTTCCT
>CAZPCG010000129.1:0-6064 GCA_964584875.1 uncultured Spirochaetota bacterium | reverse complement strand
AACCGAAAGCCTCCCCCACCCTCGGTATGCCGAAGTAATCCGTTGTACGCCCCTGATCATCGACAAGCTCTGGCCCGATCCACTTTGCCCGGGCCCAGCGAAAATCTACATGAAAATGATCCATAAGCTCTAGACCATCTTTCAGGCCGGTCTTTTCTACCAATGCATCGTAGACGGGAACATCTGCGCAGAAATCAAGGGGGATCCTGTCAGGCAACTCAAAACCGTACGTCTTTAGCACCCGTTCCTTCGAAGTCATGTTTTCTCACTCACAACGATACGAGACGCTCATTCAATATCCGCAATGTCGTACTCCCCCAATTTAAGGGGATAGGTTCCGCAGCGGTGGACCAGATTCACAACATAGTCGTACCTGGAGCCAGATACGTTGCTCGGGACTGAATGGTCCGACTGGAAGATGAATCCGCCTCCCTTCCCTGCGTTGAGCTTCGTCAGAACAATCCGTTTGAGCTCCTCCTCCGGAGCCTCGGCCCAGGCCTGCACGTCCATGTTACCGCAGAAGGCGATGCGGTGCCCAAACTTCCTCCTGAGGTCGATGACATCAAGCTCCGCCTTGGCTTCAAGGGGGTTATAGGCATCAACCCCCACCTCGATGAAATCCTCGAAAATCCTGTTCACATTCCCGCATCCGTGATAGATAACGGGTAAACCGTAGCCGTGGCACAGGTCGGCAAGCGCCTTTACGCCGGGCTTGAAGTGCTTTCTCCAGTACACAGGCGAAAAAAGCAGGTCCCGCCTGTAGGCAACATCTCCCCAGATGACCATGCCGTCGAGCATCCCGTCTGCAGCTTTTATCTGTGCCTCTGCGATCCCCAGGGAGAATTCGATTATCCTGTCAATGAACTTTCCAACTTCATCTGGATACAACCCGATCCACAAAAGAACATTCTCCGAACCGACAATCCTCCACAGCGTTTCATGCCCCTCGCAGAGGCTGCCGTAGACCGGAAAATCCGGATACAGGCTCTTCACCGTCTCGACCCAGGGAGGAAGGTCCCTTAGAAACTGATCGCCGACCCCTGCAAGCTGATTGTCACCGGCCTTAAAATAACGCCGATCGTCCCATGGATCATCGAATTGAAAGTCTACCAATTTCTCAATGGAGTCAGTTTCGAACTCAAGATACGCCGGCATTGGATCTGCAAACTTCTTCCTTATCACAGCTTCGAACCCTGTTCGGACCAAAACCTCTTCGTCATTCTGCTCCAGTATTTCAAACTGCCTTATGTGAGGGTCCATGTTCGGAATCGTGACTATCCAGTCCAGATCGTAATATCGGTAGATGTCTGTGTCAGGTGGTAGACCGAGCTCCCTCCTCCACCGATCGAGAAAGCTCCCCCAGAAGAAGTCGCTTATAGGCACCCGATCAGCCTCTTTATGATGGAGGCTCTTATTCATCCTCTCAAGCTTTTTCATGCAGCCCCGGGTTCTATTCATTTACGCCTCTTACCTTAATCCGTATGGAACACCTCCTCCATCTCAGCCCACCATTCTCCTTCAGCCCTCGTCTCAAGTGGCAACTGCATCGGCTTCATGACTGCCCACCATTCCTGCGTCTTCGGGTCGGCTGCCATCCTCTCCATGTCGGCCTTGAAGTTTCGCCCGTGATACTCGAAGTAGCCGAACAAATATCCATCCTTGTGATAGATGGAGTAGTTCCTGATGTTGCATTTCCTGATCATGTCAAGGATTTCAGGCCATACGTTTGCATGGTACCTCCTGTACTCCTCCAATTTTTCAGGTCTTATTTTAATGACTGCCCCATGCCTCTCCATTGTCTCTCCTCCCGAATTGTCTTTCTATACTTAACCACATATACAGGTATACCTGTTTTAAAGATTTCCTTTAGACGACCATCGAAGATAAACGGGCTGCATAAAAAAAGAAATAGCTCTGTACCCTTTCATCCCTTGATGGCCCCAAGGGTTAGGCCCCTCACCAGCTGGCGCTGAACAGCAACAACGAATACAATTGCAGGGATCAACATCAGCACAGACATGGCGCACATTCCCCTCCAGTCCGACACAAACTCAGCCGTAAAATCGAATAGGCCAACGGGGAAGGTTTTCGAAGCGATGGTTCGAGTAAGGATGCTGGCAATAGCAAACTCGTTCCACGATGTGAGGAATGCGAATATTCCGCTTGCTGCAAGCCCGGGGCCGACCAGCGGTATTACCACCCTGAGGAAGGCGGTCCACCGGGAGCAGCCGTCGATGAGCGCCGCCTCGGTGAGCTCATCGGGAATCTCCCCGATGAAACCTGCCATGAGCCACGCAGTGAAGGGAACGTTCATCGCCGTATAGGCGATAACGAGTCCATACACTTTATCAGACAGGCCCATTTTCGTGAATAGCACGAGGAGAGGAAGGCTCAACGCAATTCCAGGAATAGCCCGCGCGATCATCAGGGTTAGGAACACGCCGTTTTTCCCCCTGAACTTGAAGCCTGAGAAGGCAAAGGCAGCGAGAGTTCCGATGATGAGCGCGAGCACCGTACTTGAAAGGGCAGTGAGAACAGAGTTGCGGAGGTAAGACCCGAAGGGAACATTTTCCCCGAAGGCAAAGCGCTCGGGGTTTACACCAAAACCGAGCAGTGCAAGATAAGAATCAAGGTTCAGGTTTCTTGAAACCCACACGGGAGGACGGGTGTTGATCTCGATGTTCGGCCTCAGCGATGTCAGAATGAGCCACAAAACAGGAATGAAAAACAGCGCCAGCACTACATAGGTGATGATCTTCGAATGGATGTATCTGGATTTTTTCCTCCTGTATTTTATCATCGCAAAAGCGCCTCCCTCGCCCTGATCAGCTGTTTAAAAAGATAGAAGGTGAACAGTATTGCGATCACCACCGTTACATACGACATCGCGCTCCCGAGGGCAAACTTCTGACTTGTGAAGGAAAGCCTGAACACGTAGGTCCAGATAAGCTCTGTCCTGTGGGCAGGTCCTCCTCCTGTCATGATGCTCACAAGATCATAGGCCTTCGCGATATCCAGGGAGCGAACGGCCATTGCTATGTATATGAAGGGTGTGAGTGAAGGAACTGTAATATGGATGAACTTCTGCCACTCACTTGCTCCATCCACTTCGGCAGCCTCTAATATCTCAGGAGAAATTGCGAGAATCCCGGCAAGGAATATGATAACCATAAAAGGGGTGCTCATCCATATCTCACCGATGAGAATGGAGATGAAACCGAGGGGTTTTTTAATCAACCAGGGGATAATCACAGGGCGCCGGAATATCTCAAAGAGGATGTTGTTTATGAGCCCGACCTGATCATTGAATATCCATTTAAACTGAAATCCCACCAGGATAGGCGCAAACATCATCGGCATCATCAGTATTGTCCTCAATACCCCCTGACCCCGAACTACATGAGACATGGCACCGGCGATGAAAAGGCCGAGTATGAATTCAGCGTTCACGGCAATCAGCATATAGAGGATCGTCCTGAGCAGGGCCCTCAAAAAAACATGGTCACCGAACAGGGTCACATAATTCTGAATGCCGATGAATTTTGCAGCACCCGGGCTCAGCAGCGTGTAGTTCGTAAAACTGAGGTAGAGGGAATAGAGCATTGGAAAGCCAACCACGAAAATCATCAGGATAATAGCGGGTAGGAGAAGAAAGAATGGCAGGTGCCTGGTGCCCACCGTGATTCCCCGCATTTTCCTCCCGATGATTGTAACTGCTTTCCTCGTTTCCTTCAACTTCATCTCTCTCCAGAGGCACGGTATTTTCAAACAGTAAGTATTTCTTCCTTCTTCTTCATTCTTCCAGCTATCACAATATACCATATTATACCATGAAGGTTCCGGATGGCATAAGACCACCCGGAACCTCATACGCCGTCAGTAATATCCGGCTTCTTTCATCATCTTTTCGACCTTTGAGGCCGCTTCATCAAGCCCAGCTTTCGGCTGCTTGTCGCCGAGTATTATCCCCTGAAGAATCGGGTACAGGATGTCGGATGCCGGCAGCCACTCTGCAACCAGGGGCGGTGTTTTGAAATCATTTGCAGCCTGGAACTGTGCAAGCTCAAGCCGCTTCGTGTCGAGCGCTCTCCCCGTGGCCTTCGCCTCCTCGATGATCCTATCCCACACAGACTGCCTGGTGACGAGGAACCCCAGCTTTGCCTCCAGGTACTGCTGATCCTCGTTGGTGAGGAACTTTATCAGCTCGGCAGCTGCCTGCTTATTCTTGCTTGCGGCAGTAATTGAGAATGAGTGCTGCCCTGCCCATCCCGAGTAGATTCCACCAGCCCCCTCCGGCTGTCGGGCTATGTCGAACTTGCCTGCCGCCTTGCTCGCCGATGGGTCCTGGAAGTAGGAATACCAGCCGTACCACTCAGTATACATAGCGATGTTCCCTGCGACCCAGTTCTTGGCTACATCCTCCCATACGAAACCGGTCATCCCCGGCGGCATTGCTCCTGCTTTATACAGGTCTCTGAACATTGTCACAGCTTTTACACCTGCGGGGCTGTTGAACCCAGGCTTCCAGTTCTTATCGAAGAACTGACCTCCCTCTGCAAGCAGCACCTCGTAGAACCTCCCGGTCAGAGCTTCCTCCTTGCCTGCAAACTCAGTTGCGTAGACGCCCGGGGGAAGGATTTTCTGTAACCCCAATGCTGTTTCTTTAAACTCGTCCCAGGTTTCAGGTACCTTCAGTTCCATACCGGTCGCCGCTTTGAACTTTCTCCTCATCTCGGGATCGTTGAATATGTCCGTTCTGTAGTGGAGACAGCTGATATCGAAGTGTCGAGGGATAATCCAGAGCTTTCCATCCCTTTTCCCCGAGTTCAGGATCATCGGGATATGGTCGGAAAGCTCCTCCGCTGTGAAGTAATCGTCAAGAGGCACGATGCCTTTTGCCTTGATGTACTGGGTGAAGAAGCTTGAGTGGTCCCAACACACGTCATAATCGACGGTGCCGGCCGCAAAATCAGTTTTCAACTTCTTGTCGATCATGAAACCATCGCCCTTGAAAACTATCTCCACCTTCGCACCGGTTTGTTCCTCAAACTTTGGAATGGCCTTGTACAGCTCCTCGTAGTTTGCACCGCCTATGAAAGCGCATTTGAGAGTTATCCCGGACAGACGTTTGCCCGGTGCAGCCGGTTTCTCCTCCACCGCTTCTTTCTTCCCGCCGGCTGATAAAACCAGAGCAGGAAGGAGCGCACAAAAGAGCAGCACCAAAATCATCCTTTTACTTTTCATGGATACCTCCTCTTCAGTTTGTTTTAATGATCACGATTCACTGACACTGCAACCACCATGAAGCGCCGCATCACCTCCTTCCTGGAAAATGTTTCCCCTCGAACCTTCACCTGCATTATACCAGATAGAGTGAATAATTTGCAGCTATTCCATTCACCCGTACAGCGGGCCGAAGTTCCTGCATGCCCTGAAGTCAGCTCCCTGCGAATCATAATCTCCGAAGGCGCTCCAGACCTTTGGTCTGAGGATTCTCTCCGGCGGCACGTTGTGCATACACACGGGTATGCGCAAAATTGAGGCAAGCGTGATCAAATCACCCCCGACGTGCCCGTAACTTATGGCACCGTGATTGGCCCCCCAGTTGTTCATCACCGAGTACACATCCCTGAAAGGTCCCCTCCCCGTCAGGTTCGGCACAAACCAGGTCGTCGGCCAGGTTGGATTAGTTCTCTCCATCAAGGCCTTTCCTACATCTTCTGGCAGGTCAACGGTGTATCCTTCGGCTATCTGGAGCACAGGGCCTAGCCCAGAGGCGATGTTTATCCTGGACATGGTTATGGGCATTCCACCTCTTGTGACAAAGTTTGTCGAGAACCCGCCACCCCGGAAATACTCAAGGTCAGCAGGGCAGAACCTTGTGGCCTTGAGGCATTTCTCTACCTCCTCAGGGGTTATCTCCCAGTAGGGCTTCATAGCAGGCTTATCATCCTTCGTCTGCTGGCCCGTACCGTCAAGCCCTGTTGACCCCGAATTGATGAGATGGATGACGCCGTTCTCTGCTGTGCCCTTCGGGGTAAATCCCGTTACCCTCTTTATGGCA
>CAZPCG010000128.1:0-6087 GCA_964584875.1 uncultured Spirochaetota bacterium | reverse complement strand
ATCGTCCAGAAGCCGCTTGCAGGTGGAGCAATAACCTGCGCCCGAGCAGGGCTCAAGTGGATCCTGGGCCATCCTGTCTCCACGGTGATACCGGGAATGCTTTCGGTGGGCCAGGTCAAAGAAAATGCTGAGGTAGGGGACTCTGACATCAGGCTCTCAGAGAAGGAACGTGAGGAGCTTGATGATGTTGCGCGCAGCCTCGATAAGTACTTCTGCAGGAGGTGCTACTACTGCCACGATTCCTGTCCTGAGAATATCCGCATAGGAGTCGTTCTTGAGTTCTTCGGGAAGGCAAAGCTTCAGGAGAACTTTGCTTTAATGCAGCAGTGGTACAGGGGGATGGAGGTGAACGCTTCCAACTGTACCGCCTGCGGTCTCTGCCTGGATGAATGCCCCTACGGGCTCCCCATTGTCGATATGCTCAGAGAAGCCCACGAGCTTCTAAAGCTTTAAATAAGCTTTTACTGGTGCCACCATTTGATCAGGTAAATTGGATGGCCGGATTGTTCCAGACCCTTAACGATAGTATGCGATAATTTATCCGCAACCCCTTTGTGGTGAAGACGGAGGGTGAATCGGACAAGCATTTTATTCTCCTCATAGTTTCTCTCTTTATCCAGATAGAGGATTTTGAGATCATCTCGCTTCACAACATCTATAATATCAGAGATATCTATTTTATTTGAAGTAACAATTTCCAGGGTTCGGTAAGAGTCTTTGGCATAGATTTTCTCAAACTTATTGAGTGCAATCAGACTGAACAAGCCAATGAGCGTTGTGATGATGGCAAGCTCAAAAAGACCCGCTCCTGCACTCATCCCTATTCCTGCTGAAATCCACAGACATGCTGCGGTGGTCAGCCCGCGAATTGAAAAGCCATACTTTATTATCGCTCCGGCTCCGAGGAAACCTATTCCAGTTATTATCTGTGCCGCTATACGACCGGGATCGGTTCTCAATGCTAGTCCATCAGGGATTGCAGAATAGGAAACTGCAACCACTTCAGAGATCAACATGAAGAGTGCTGAACCTAAACTTACGAGCAAATTGGTTCTCAGTCCCGCTGCCCTCCCATGAATATCCCGCTCAAATCCTATAACCCCTCCCAGCACACTCGCTATTAACAGCCTTACCAGGAAATTACCTGTAATATCCTCTGGAAAAACATTCATTCCCCACATCTATGTATCCCTCCTGCTGGATTTTATAAATCCACTTTCTCAAGCTCATCACTGTAATATAATGAAATCTTTTGAGAACGAACCGGCGTTTTTTGAAACAGAAAGGATGTTTGCGTTGTTTAATTTGATTTGTGAAGGTCATGTGAGGTTTTAAGCTGGTCTTGAGGGGGTGCCATGGAGAAAAAGCGCAATAGGTGGGCGGTTCATGAAAGCCCGAGGGAGAAGCTTGGGAAATACGGCCCTGCCTATCTCACGGATGATGAGCTCATGCAGGTGATGCTGGGGAGCGGGATAAAGGGAAACAGTGTTTCCCTGCTGGCGAAGAAGATTGTGGGCATTCTGAAGGATAATTCGGGAGTACTGAGGGACGATTACCCCGTACTTTTAAAGAGACTTGGAGGGATAAGGGGGGTTGGGAGCGCGAAGGCCTGCCTTGTTGCGGCTTCCCTCGAGCTCTGGTCGCGAATGTTCGACACAAAGAGCAGGGTCATACGTGAGGCAGGTGACGTGCTCCCTCTCATTTCCTCGTTGAGTACAAAAAAGCAGGAGTACTTCGTGAGCATTACCCTCAACGGAGGCAACAGGCTCATCTCAAAGCGGGTGGTCACCATTGGACTCCTCGATCAGGCACTTGTGCACCCCCGGGAGGTTTTTGCCGAAGCGATACGTGAGAGGGCTGCCAAGGTGATCGTGGCTCACAATCATCCTGCGGGCGATGTGCACCCGAGTCAGGAGGACATCAAGGTCACAGAGAACCTGGCACGGGCCTCATCGATACTCGGCCTTGAGCTCCTTGACCATGTCATCATCACGGAGAACGGCTACTTCAGCTTCCGGGAGGAGGGGCTTCTATAATTAGTTTTTGGTGAACAATTAGCATTTTCGGAACATACAGGTACTGCTGCTAAAATAACCTTAAACATCATCTCTTTTTTGACTTTTTATTATATCATCTTTATTATTTTCCCATGGGACAATTCAGACTGAAAGCGCCTTTCAAACCGAATGGGGATCAGCTCCGGGCCATTGAAAAGCTCTCGGAGGGTATCAGGGAGGGCGTGAGGTTCCAGACCCTGCTCGGTGTTACGGGGTCGGGAAAGACCTTTACCATGGCAGGCGTCATCGAGAGAATCGGCAGGCCCGCTATAGTCATCTCCCACAACAAGACCCTGGCCGCCCAGCTCTACCGGGAGTTCAGCGAGTTCTTTCCCGATAGTGCCGTTGAGTACTTTGTGAGCTATTACGATTACTACCAGCCCGAAGCCTACCTTCCGGCAACTGACACCTTCATCGAGAAGGATTTTTCGATCAACGACGAGATAGACAGGATGCGGCTTGCGGCCACCTCCTCTCTCATGGAGCGGGAGGATGTCATCGTGGTTGCAACGGTGTCCTGCATCTACGGGGTTGGCAACCCGAGGAACTACAGGAGGATGAGACTCTCCTGCAGGGTTGGTGAAAGCTATGAACGTGACTTCATCCTGCGAAAGCTCCTGGAGATCCACTACAACCGTAATGATTTTGAGTTTACCCGCTCAACCTTCAGGGTTCGGGGGGACGTTGTTGAGATCATGCCCTCCTATTCGAAGCATGCCGTGCGGCTTGAGCTTTTCGGCGATGAGCTTGAGAAGATATACGTTTTCGACCCGCTCACAGGTCAGATTTTGGAGGAGCGGGAGAGCATCGTCATCTACCCTGCTTCCCACTATGTGGTTGAGCAGGGGGATATGCGGAGTGCCCTGGTCAAGATAGAGGAGGAACTTGAGGAACGCTACAACTATCTCGATTCCCACGGCAAGCTCCTTGAGGCCCAGCGGATCAAAACGAGAACCCACTACGACCTTGAGATGATGCGAGAGGTTGGCTTCTGCAACGGTATTGAGAACTACTCCAGACACATCTTTGGAAGGGAGGAGGGTGAGCGCCCTGCGGTTTTGCTCGACTATTTCCCCGAAGACTACATCACGTTCATCGATGAGTCCCACGTTACCGTGCCCCAGATCGGGGGGATGTATGAGGGGGACAGGTCAAGAAAGCTGACGCTCGTTGAGCATGGTTTCAGGCTTCCATCAGCCCTCGACAACCGGCCGCTCTATTTCGAGGAGTTTGAGAACATGATCAACAAGATAATATTCGTATCGGCAACCCCTGCCGAATACGAGCGAAGCCACAGCAGCCAGGTCGCGGAGCAGATTATAAGGCCCACCGGCCTGCTCGATCCCGAGATAGAGGTGAAGGACTCAAGCTACCAGATCGATGACCTGATAGATGAGATAAGGAAAAGGGTTGGGCAGAAGGAGCGGGTGCTTGTGACCACCCTGACAAAGCGCATGGCCGAGGATCTTGCATCATACCTTGGAAAAATTGGGCTCAGGGTTCGCTACCTTCACTCCGAGATTCAAACTATAGAGCGGACTGACATTCTGAGGGACCTCCGTGCAGGTGAGTTCGACGTTCTTGTGGGGATCAACCTCCTCAGGGAGGGCCTCGATCTCCCTGAGGTCTCCCTCGTCGCCATCCTCGATGCCGACAAGGTGGGCTTCCTCAGGTCGGCAACCTCCCTGATACAAACTGCCGGGAGGGCAGCTCGCAACGTAAACGGGAAGGTGCTAATGTACGCTGAACGGGTGAGCGATGCAATGATGAAGGCGATTGAGGAGACCAACCGAAGGCGCAGCATCCAGGAGCAGTACAACAGGGAACATGGTATCGTACCCGAGAGCATCAAGAAGCAGGTTGTTGACATCCTGAGGAGGAAGCAAAAGGAGAAGGAGGACATCTCGCAGCGTGACCTTTCGGTCATACAGGAGCGCTATAACCTTCTTAATACTGCCGAGCGGAAGAGATACATAAGGGTATTAGAACAGCAGATGCTCGATGCGGCGCGAAACCTCGAGTTTGAGCGTGCAATCGTGTTCAGGGATGAGATCGAGCGGGTGAAGGTTGAGCTGACGAAATGAGAAGTATCCTCTAAAGATTATTAAAGCCGTCATTGCGAGGAAGGAGCCGGAGGCGGCTGACGAAGCAATCTCTCATTATAATAAGAACAACATGATCTTTCGTGAGATTGCTTCGCTTCGCAATGGTCATTGATTATTTACTTACCTATGTGGAGATAAGGCGGGGATGATATGAGTAACCCTGTAAAAGCGATGTGCGGTTTTGCCGGCATGGTGCTGGTTATCCTTGCAAGTACAGAGGTATGCTCCGATTCCCCGGCTTTTGGAAAAGGGGAGAGCATCGTCGTTTACGGGGAATACCCCGTGGTGCAGGAACTGGGGAAAGGGGCTTTTGGAAGCAGGAGCAGTGGAAGTGAGATTGAGGATGTTCCGCCTCTCATCAACTACGAGAAGACAGAGGGGTATGAAGAGAGGGCCATAATTGAAGGGCTCCACTTCATGAACGCCAACGTCTACGGTTACAGGTTCACCTACAAACCTGGCAGCACGCTGCTGAAGAGGGAGGAGGAGTTCACGATAGAGCTGAGGGGAGAGCTTGGGAAGGAGAGTGTGAGCCTCATTGCCGGGGGTGTGTATGACATGGTGTACCGGGTGAAGCTTGAGTTTCAAATAACCCCCTCTGTGCAGAGGTGGCTTACAGCTTTCACGTCGAACACCCTCAGGCTTGAGGAGGCTGAGGGAACCTCCGATTTTTATGCGGGCTGGAGCGGGCGCAGCACCGCCTACCGGGAAGCCCTCCGAAACCTCGTGCTCATCACCGCAAGGAAGAGGCTGAGCTCAAAGCCCCTTGTTATTGAGGGGGATATTCTCGTCAGGGGCAATCCTGTTTTTGCAGTTGGCGCCGGGCGTTACTACTGCAAGCTCAAGGGGCTTGTGAACATTGTGAAAGTAATAACCTACGATTAGCCTCGTTTTTTACAATTTTTTACATTTCGTTCATAATCTGGAAACACCCCGGTAGTATAGTAATGGCATCCTGAAAAAGGAAAATTCTTTAATGGAGGATGTCATGAAAAGAAAAGCTTCAACTATCGTTGCTGCACTGCTTGTTCTGGGTGTGCTCTCCATGGCTGTTCTACCCGTTTATGCAGACCCATGGGACGAGGAGTTCGGTGAGCTGAAAGAAATTTCAGGGGAAGTTTCTTTCAAGAGGCCTGGTGGTTACTTCCTGACCACCGATTCCGGTGAGGAGTATAAACTGGTCATGGGTCCCCCCTGGCACCTCGACAACTTAGGGCTTGAGCTTAAGAAGGGTGATAAGCTCACGGTAAAGGGTTATGAGCAGCGAAGTATCATCCTTGTTACCTCGGTGATAAAGGGGAAAGATGAGTATGAGGTTGCAACTGCCGAGGACTTAACTCGATTTCATTGCTTTGGGCCAGGCCCGGGTCCCCGGGGCATGATGCATGGCCGGGGATACGGCCCGCATATGGGCTGGCGCGGAGATAGACAGGGATACGGTCCTGATTGGGGATGGCGCGGCCGCGGGCCCTCGTGGTAAACCGGGTTACAGGCACGGGATGAGAACGTCAGCGGGAATGGGTAAGGGGGGCGTTCCACAGTGGAGCTCCCCTTACTTTCTTTTTTTTAATGCCTGCCTTTGTTTTTTCGTAATTGCTCAATAGGCGAACTTCGAGTTTTCATTAGTCGCTGGTGAACGATTCCCATTCAAGCAGGGAATACACTGTCACCAGCTCGATAATTAGTTTCTAACTTCTTAGAGATTTCTATATTTATTTTAAGAGGGATGTGAGAAAGGGTGGGTATGGCAAGAATTGCAGTTGTCGATGATGATAAAAAATTGGCCCAGCTCTTACAGAGCTACCTCGAAGAGAACGGGCACTCTGCCAGTACATTCACTGACCCCCATAGATTTCTCAAGATAGATCCACAAGACTTCGATCTCGTGATCCTGGATATTCTCATGCCAGGGGTTGATGGTTTTG
>CAZPCG010000127.1:0-6094 GCA_964584875.1 uncultured Spirochaetota bacterium | reverse complement strand
CCTGATCGCCGAGGAATGCATCGAGGCGCTGAAGTACGTTGTCGGGCCAGCGCCAGACGGCATATGGCTCGGGTACACAGATGATGCGATACTCAGAACGCAGGGCATCAAGCTCGTCGACGGAAGGATGCCAGGTTTCGTCGCAATTGTAGGGCACTGTGAGACGAACGAGGAAGCGGTCGAGCTCGTACGGAGTCTTCAGGCGAGAAACATCCTCGTTTTTATGGCCGGACATACCAGAGGCAGAGCGATAGCCGAACAGCTTGCCGAGGCAGGTATCGAGATGAACTGGGACACCTTTCTGGTTCCCTACGGCAAGGAGATAACGGCAGCGGTTCATTCCCTCAATTTTGCAGCCCGCTCTGCTATGACCTTCGGAGGTGTTACACCTGGGGATTTCAAGGCAGCCAGGGGTATCCTCCTGTACAACAAGGACAGGGTACATGCCTTCGTCATGGCCCTTGGAGCAGATGACGGTGTTCAGGAAGACCAGCTAATAACAGATGAGAAGTACGCAACTGCCGCAGGCGCCATCAACTTCGGCTTTCCCGTAATCTCAAACGTTTCCATCCCCGAAATACGCCCTTCGGGAATATGCACCTACGAGCATGTCATATCGGGTATCAAGATGGATGAGATAGTGAGCCGTGCGATCGAGCTGAGGGGTCTAACCATAAAGATTGAAAAGATCCCTATCCCGGTCCCCTACGGGGCAGGTTTCGAAGGCGAGAGGGTCCGCAAAGAGGACATGTATGTGCAGTTCGGGGGTAAGTACACCGACGCCTTCGAGCTTTTGAGGATGAAGCCCATAGAGGATGTTGAGGACGGCAAGATAGAGGTGATCGGGCCGGAGATCGATGATATGGAAGAGGGTGGGGCATACCCTCTTGGAATCCTTGTGGAGGTGGCCGGACGCGACTTCCAGGAGGATTTCGAGAGCGTGCTCGAAAGACGCATCCATGAGTTCATCTCATGCGCCAACGGTATATTCCACATGGGGCAGCGCTCAATCATATGGGTGCGAATAAGCAAGGATGCCAGGGCAAAGGGCTTTAAGATCGGGCACTTCGGAGAAATACTTGTTGCAAAGATCCACAACGAGTTCTCCGGGCTTATCGATAGGGTCCAGGCCAGGCTTTTCACGGAGGAGAAGATGGTGAAGGAGCTTTTGGAAGGAGCAAAGCTCGTGTACCACCAGAGGGACGATAAGATCAGCGGGATGACCGATGAGGACGTTGATGATTACTACTCCTGCACCCTCTGCCAGTCCTATGCACCAAACCACGTTTGCATAGTCACACCGCAGAGGCTCGGCCTTTGCGGAGCCTATACCTGGCTCGACTGCAAGGCTTCCTACCAGATCAATGAGCATGGGCCGAACGAGCCGGTAAAGAAGGGGGAATGCCTCGATCCTCTGAAGGGTCAGTGGAAGAACATCAACGACTACATCGAAGTGAAGTCCAACGGAAACCTGAAAAAATTCAACGCTTACTCAATCCTGGAGGAACCGATGACCTCCTGCGGATGCTTCGAGTGCATTGCTGCAGTTGTTCCCGAGGCCAATGGGGTCATGATCGTTGACAGGGACTTCACAGGCATGACGCCAATAGGGATGAAATTCTCCACCCTTGCAGGCCAGATAGGGGGCGGGGTGCAGACGCCTGGCTTTTTAGGCATCGGCAAACTTTACATATCAAGCCCGAAGTTCATATCAGCCGAGGGCGGCCAGAAGAGGATCGTCTGGATGTCGAAACAGCTCAAAGAGGAGATAGGGGAAAGGCTCAAGCCATTGCTGGAGAAGGCTGGCCTGCCGGATCTCTTCGAAAAGATCGCAACAGAGGAGGATGCCGAAGACCCTGAAAAACTGGTCGAGTTTTTACAGAAAGCAGGGCATCCTGCACTGGAGATGGAACCACTGTTCTGAAAAGGCTCATTAAAGGAGATTAAAAATGGCTCTCACAGGAATGCAAATTTACAAGCTCTTACCCAAGACAAACTGCAAGGAGTGCGGGTTTCCCACCTGCATGGCGTTTGCAATGCAGGTAGCGGCAAAGCAGAAGGCGATCACCGATTGTCCATACCTCTCAGATGAGGCGAAGGCTGCGCTTGCGGAAGCTTCGGCTCCTCCCATGAAGCTCGTAAAGATCGGCCCCGAGGGAAGGCAGTTTGAAATAGGACAGGAAACTGTCATGTTCCGGCACGAGGAAAAGTTCCACCGCCGCTGCGGCATAGCGGTGAAGGTCCCGGCCTCCTTCCAGGATAAAGATGCAGAGGCAAGGATTGACGCCATCAATAGATCTGTCTTTGAGCGGGTGGGGGAGAAGCTCAGGGTCAATCTCTGCGCCGTTGAGATCAACGGTCTGAGCGACCCCGTTTCCCGGGTGAAGATGGCAGCCCAGCGAAGCGAGGTTCCGATTATAATAATTGGCAGCGATGCCGGGGCCATGAAAAGCGCCGTTGAAGCTGTGAAAGAACAAAGGCCTCTCATATACAGAGCCGATGGCTCGAACATAGATCAGTTTGCCACAATAGCTGCTTCAGCAAAAACCCCTCTTGCCGTGGGGGCCAAAGACCTGTCAGAACTTGAAGCTCTCACTGAAAAGGCAAAGGGAAAGGGTACCGACGACATGCTCCTCTCCTTTGAAAGCAATAATCTTTGTGAAACGCTTCTCTCCCTTACCATAGCAAGGAGGGCAGGCCTGAAGAAGAACTTCCGCCCCTTCGGCTACCCCTCGATGGTGGAGGTGAATGCGGCGAACCAGGAGGACGAGACGGTTTTTGCAGCAATGTTTGCAGCAAAATACGCAGGCATCGTGATGCTCAGCGGGATTGAGCCCTGGCAACTGCTCCCCATAATGGCTACGATTGTGAATGTGTACACCGACCCACAGGTCCCAAATGCGGTCGAGGCCAAGCTCTACGAGGTGGGAAACCCGAAAGAGAGTTCTCCGGTTATGTTTACCACCAACTTCTCCCTCACCTATTTCAGCGTGGAATCGGAGGTTGAGAGAAGCAAAATACCGGCCTACATCTGTGTTGTCGACACCGAAGGACTGGGGGTTCTCAATGCCTATGCAGGGGATAAGATATCTGCAGAAAAGGTGGTGAAAACCCTGAAGGATCAGAAGGTTGCAGATAAGGTAAAGCACAGAAAACTGATCATACCGGGGCTTCTCCCGATTTTCAGGGCGGAGATCGAGGATACATCTGAATGGAAAGAGGTGATCATAGGTCCAGAAAATGCCCGCGACATACCGGGATTTCTCACCAGTAGCTGGAAGTAGAGGCATGGCAAAGTGCAGAGTTGTGTTTCATCCTCAGGGCATCGAAATAAAGGTCGATGAGGGAACCACCCTCCTCGAAGCGGCGTCCCGCGCCCATATTTCAATCAATAACCTCTGCGGAGGCGACGGCATCTGCGGCCGCTGCAAGATGATCGTGAGAAAGGGCGAGGTGGGGGGCGAGGTCTCGCCAAAGTTGACGCGGGATGAGATACGAAAGGGATACGTCCTTGCCTGCATGACAGCCATTCAGGGAAATGTCGAGATCTTGATTCCTGACGATACCCTTGCGAAGGAAAAAATCAAGGCAGACCGGGATGCAGAGCGCTTCAGGTACTTTGAGGAGGTTCACCCATTAAAGGGATTTAAGCCCTCCCCCCTCGTGAAGAAGGTATACCTGGAGCTGAGCAAGCCCACACTCACAAACAACACAGCCGACCATGAGAGGCTAACCGATGCGCTGTGCAGGAAAATCGGGGTCTGCTCAATGCAGATGGGGCTCAAGATCATCAAAACACTTCCCAGGATTCTGCGGGACAATGACTACAAGGCAACTGCCACGGTTGGAATGCGGCGCGAAATAGCGGAAATCATGAACGTCGAGGGAGGCAACACCGAGCAGAACAACTACATGGTTGTTGTGGATATCGGCACAACCACCATAGTCGCCCACCTTGTTGATGCACACAGTATGAAGACGATCGACGCCCAGGCATGCTTCAATTCCCAGAGCATCTTCGGAAGGGAAGTCACAAGGAGAATGATTACAGCCGAAAAAAAGGATGTGAGTGAGCTTCAGAGGCTTTTAATAAAAGATATAAACCAGCTCATCATCAATCTTGCAAACGAGAACGATATCAGCCTCAAGGATATCAATGCAGTGGTCTGCGCCGGTAATACCGCAATGGGTCACTTCCTGCTCGGTCTACCCACCGAGAACA
This sequence comes from uncultured Spirochaetota bacterium, assembly GCA_964584875.1. GTDB lineage: Bacteria > Spirochaetota > B62-G9 > B62-G9 > DRHN01 > CAZPCG01. Next base: position 1,872 of record CAZPCG010000127.1, on the reverse strand, counting down.
TCCGGCGCTACCCCTACGTAGCAACATCGGTTGAGCCGCCCCCCTTCAGAGCGGTTGAGGTCGGCATTGAGATTAACCCGCGGGGGCTTCTCTACTCCCTTCCAGGCGTCAGCGCATGGGTTGGGAGCGACATTACGGCAGGGATCCTCTCATCCGGGCTTTACGAGCGAGAGGAAATATCCCTCCTCATCGACATCGGTACCAACGGCGAGACAGTCATTGGAAACAGTGAGTGGATAGTTGCTTCATCGGCCTCTGCCGGTCCTGCCCTTGAGGGTGCAAGCCTCAACTGTGGAATGCAGGCTGAAAAAGGAGCAATCGAGCGAGTTTTTATCGATAATGGAGAACTTGCCTGTGCAACGATTGGGGGGACCCCACCCAGGGGCATATGCGGTTCAGGCATAATCGATCTTCTGAGCGTGATGCTTCGCCTGAACATCATCGACCGTACGGGTAACTTCATCAACCCCGATGGTGAGAACTTTGAGCTGATCAACGGGAAGAAAAGCTACATCATAGTGGACAGAGAGCATACGCACAACGGCAAACCCATTTACATCACGGAATCGGATGTAGAGAACATCATCACCGCAAAGGCTGCAATATTTGCAGCGATGAACATACTGGTAAAAAGGCTTGACCTTGACTTTTCAGACATAAAACAATTTTACATTGCCGGAGCCTTCGGCAATTACATCAATATCGATAGCGCCATTAATATTGGTTTGATTCCAAATGTCAATAAAAGGAAGATCCAGTTCGCTGGAAATACCTCAATCAGCGGCGCGAAGCTGGTTGCCTTCTATCGGGAGGCTTTCCAGGCTATTGCAGAGATACGGAAAAAAACGACATACTACGATCTGATGGGTGCGGATGATTACGTGGAAGAGTTTAAAAAAGCGCGTTTTCTTCCGCACACGGATATCGAACAATTCCAAACTATGAGGAAATGAGCGGGTTAAACACATGGCCAGAAGCATTGCTGTTGCCGGAAAAGGAGGGACCGGGAAATCAACGATTGCAGCCCTCGTGGTTCTGGAACTGTGCGAGCGAAACATGGGACCGGTTCTTGCGATCGATGCAGACCCCGATGCTAACCTGGGCACCCACCTCGGCATAGAGGTGAAACGCACCATCGGTGACCTGCGGGAAGATGTGTTGAAGGAGCTTGCGAGCTTTCCGCCCGGTATGTCGAAGGCCCAGTATGTCGAAGCTGGATTGCATGAAATCATAGAAGAGGCGCATGGTTTTGATCTGATAACAATGGGCAGGGGAGAAGGTGCAGGGTGCTACTGCTACCTCAATAGCCTGCTGAGAAAGTTCTCAGAGGATTTAATTCCGTCATACAAATGGGTTGTCATGGACAATGAGGCGGGGCTTGAGCATATCAGCAGGAGAACGACCGTAAAAATCGATGCGCTGCTGATCGTTGTGAACGACAACCCCGTTTCTCTGAACACTGCAAAGCACATTGACCTGATAACAGGGGAAATTAAAAATGAGATACGCTCCAAGTACGTGGTCACCAATATGGTTCCTCCTCACAGGAAAGAGGAAGTTCGAAGAATGATAGAGGAGCTCGGGCTTGTGCACTTCTGTGACATACCAAAAGACGAGGCGATTGAAAAGGCAATCTACAGTGGAAAACCGCTTAACGTCATCGGTGATTCGGTTGTAAAAAGGTGCGTCATCGACATAATAGAAAGGGTGAACGGGCAGGTTTCCAATTGAATAGGAAACACAATGGATTCATCTAAAGGTTATGAAGGGAGATTGCCACGGGCTAAAGCCCTCGCAACGACTTCGTCGGATTGCCGCGCTCCCGTTGGTCGCTCGCAATGACAATCTAAAATGATGTGATGTGTTTGTATT
>CAZPCG010000126.1:0-6099 GCA_964584875.1 uncultured Spirochaetota bacterium | reverse complement strand
TCCTCAAAACTACTGGCTGACCGCCTGCGTTGGTTAAGGTGAGATCAAGCACCTCATCGAGGTTCAGCATCTCGGCGTTTTTGAGTTTTACCATGATGTCGTACTCTCTCCCCCCTTCCCGGTAATAGCTTGCCCTTTTACCTGAAAGGATGGTCTGGAGGGTATTTGAGATATCGGAGACGGTGAGCTTCATGTCAGCCGCTTTCTGGCGGTTTATGAGGATGAGCTCTTCAGGGATCCCCGACTCCCTGCTAAGCTGGGCATCGGTGATCCCTTCCACCTTCTCCACTATCGCCAGAACCTGCCGTGCCAGAGCATCGGCAGTATCCAGTTCGTACCCGCGAACTTCTATCTGAACCCTCTCGGTATTACTGCTCCCCATTCTGAGAAGAAAGAATCCTCCCCCGGTACGGGTACGGATCAACATCCCGGGTATCCGCCCGAGCTTTTTCCTGAGGTCCATCGCTATCATCTCCTCAGAACGATTCCTTTCCCGCACCGGGTTCAGGTTTACGATGATCTGGCCTGTATTGCTCCCTCTAACCTGGAAACCACCCCCTATGCTGGTGATGATGCTCTGGGCTTCGGGTACTGCTTCCATGACTATGGACTCAACCTCTCTGAACTTCTTATCAGTAACTTCAAGACGGGTGCCCGTGTCCATCTCCCCGCTTACCCTTACCTGACCCTGGTCGACCGAGGGCATGAGCTCAAATCCTATAAGAGGTGCAAGGGTAATGCTTCCTGCAAGGAGCATTACCATCACCCCCACCGTCATACCCCGGTGCTTCAGAGCTGAGCTGAGCAGGTTCCTGTATCCCGACTCCATCCATGCAAAGAGTTGACTGCTTCCCCTTGAAAAACGCTTCATTAAACTGTTATCGTTTTTTATTGATGGAATATGCAGGAACCTTGAGGCAAGCATTGGTACGAGTGTGAGCGCCACAGCAAGGGAACAGGCAAGGGAGAAGCTCACCACAACGGCCAGTTGCTTGAACATTACACCCGCAAGCCCCCTGAGAAATATCAGCGGGAGAAAGACCACAAGGGTGGTCATTGTGCTTGCGATGACGGCAGATGTTACCTCACCGCTTCCATCCACGGCTGCTTTGAGCCCCGTCTCCCCTGACTCCCTGAGCCTGTAGATGTTCTCCAGAACCACGATGGAGTTATCCACGAGCATCCCTATACCAAGCGCCAGCCCCCCGAGGGTCATGATGTTAAGGGTAAAGCCGCTGAAGTACATCAGGGCAAAGGTGGCGATTATTGAAATGGGAATGGCCGCCCCGATGATGGCGGTGCTCCCGAGGTTTCTGAGGAATATGAGGAGGATAAAAACAGCGAAGATTCCTCCGAAGATAGCCGCCTGACCGACAGTGTTGATTGACTGCTTTATATATGCCGAGGAGTCCCTCAGAGGGACGAGGCTTATCTGGGGAAAATCCTGGTTGATCCTCTGAAGCTCCTTCAGTACCCCTTTTCCCACCTCAACCGTATTCTTTCCTGACTGCTTGTTGATGGCGATGCGGATGCCAGGTTTTCCGTTTATCCTGGCGATCCTCGTGACAGTACGCCAGGAATCCTCCACATCTGCAATCTGCCTGAGCTGAATGGGTACTCCCTGGAGTACCGAAACCACGGTGTTTCTCAGCTCATCGAGGCTCGTGTAGTTGCCAGGGGTTCGAACGTTTACCTGACGGAGCCCGCTGCTCACTATCCCTGCGGGGAGGTCCAGGTTTTCGGCTCTGATCCTTGCAACTATCTGGTCAACCGGAATGCCAAGGGCCTTGATCCGGTCGGGGTCAAGGTTTACCTGGATCTCCCGCTCCAGGCCGCCCCACACATCCACTGCTGCAACACCGGGCACCCGGGCCAGGCGATAGGCAACCTGTTTGTCTATCAGCTCCCGCATGTAGACAGGGTCAAGATTGCTGAAAGCACCGATGAGCATGATCGGGAAGGCTGAAGGGTCGAACTTCCTGAGCCTGGGCCGCTCGGCATCGTCCGGCAGAAATGGGGTGACCCTGTCCAGTCTCTCCCGCACATCGACTGCTGCCGCCTCAAGGTCGGTACCCCAGGCAAAGGAAAGGCGCACGCTGCCTGACCCTTCCGAGGAGACAGAGTAGAGTTCCTCAACCCCTGGTACCGCGCTCATCGCCTCCTCTATGGGTCTTGTTACGAGCTGTTCAACCACTTCCGGGCTTGCGTTCTGATAGGATGTGAGGATGCTGAGCGTGGGGTAGCTTATGTCCGGCATAAGGTCTATGGGAAGCCGGATGACGGCAACAATGCCCAGGATCACCACTATGAGGGTGGCCATGACGGTGAAAACCGGACGTCTGACGGTGAACCCGGAGATGCTCATCGCTGTGCTCCTGAAAGGACCTGTTCCTTATCGGCTCGTTCAGAAGTGTTTCGGTCAGAATCGGCTTGCTCAGAAACGGATTGCACCGAGGTGTTTTGCTCAGTACCGGATTGCTCATAAGCGGCTCGTTCAGAAGCGGATTGCTCAGCACCTTGAGCGGGCGTACCCTTCTCCCCTTCTGAGATTGTTACGGGGGAGCCTTCCTCAAGAAGGTGCTGTCCCAGCGTAACCACAAGCCCGGAAAGAGGGGGTTGCAGTATCTCTACCAGGCCTTCATCCTTGATCCCCGGTTTCACCGGAACAAAATGCGCCGTCATGGCTTCCCGATCCACAATGAACACTCCCTCCATACTATCTCGTTTCACCAGGGCCTGTAAAGGAACAACCGTTGCATCTTCGTGACGGTCAAGCACAATCCTGGCATTTATGAACATACCTGGTTTGAGGAGATGACCGGGGTTTGGCACCTCGATGTTAACCTGGGCCTGCCGGGATGTCTCCTTCAGCACCGGGGCTATCCTGCTCACGATGCCCTGGAACTCCCTGCCCGGAAAGGCATCTGTCGTTATGGTTGCCTTCTGGCCAACTCTCACCCTGGAGTAGTCTCGCTCGATAACCTGTACCTCTGCGATCAGCGAATCGATATCCAGCACCGAGACGATCGGGTCACTGGCCTTCAGCATTTCTCCCACCTCCACAAACCGCTCTCCGATAACCCTGGTCTTTCTGTTGTCTTCCCAGAAAACCGTGATCCGGGTGTAGGAGAGCTTGATCTCGGCTGTCTTCAGTGCAGCTTCCTTCTGTTTCACCTGGGCCTCTGAGACCCGATACTTCATCTCGGCTGCCAGGAAACGGGCTTCGGCTTGATCGAGCTCAGCTTCAGATGCGATCTTCTTTTCCCGGAGCGACCTGATCCTTTCATACTCACGTTGAGCGGTGTTAAGCGAAACCTTTGCATCCTCCACTCCTGCCAGAGCTACCTGGAGCTCAGCCCTGGCCTGCTCAACCTGCTGGAGGAGTTCCTCCTCATCGAGAACCGCAATAAGCTGTCCATTTTTAACCCTGTCGCCGATGTCCACAAAGAGCTTCTCAAGTCTTTCCCCTACCTTTGAGGCAACCAGAACCCTTGTTCTGGGGAGTAACGAACCCGAGAAATTTCCCTTTTCCTCCACAGTTTTTCTCTGGATGGGGACCGCCTCTACCACCAGTGCAGGTGAGGTGCGTCCTCCTCTGGATCCGGATATACTATCCCCACCTGGAGCAGCCCTGTGATAGACCTGCCAGCCAGTGAGGCCAATCACAGCCGCTGCTGCTATAAAAATCATTGCTCTCCTCATCTCTTTCCTTTCCCTGACTGGGGGCTCTTCCTGTTTCTAAGGCGAACTTCTGATTTTTATTTAGAAGAAAATAAACTTATTGATTGTCATGAATTTCTCATGAGGCTAGCCAGAATATTCGAAGTTCGCAGGCACTGCCAGGTCTGTCATTATCTTTTGTTGTTATAGTTCTATTTTTCTTGAAACTTGAAATTTGGCCTTTTAATCCTTTCTTCAAAGAGCCTGAAGAAGGTCTCTTCCTGTTCCGGGGTGAGTATCTCTTTCATCCTCAAGATCTTTTTGAAAAAGGAGCGCTCGATCTCGGTTTGCAGCCCTGCGATCTCGCTCAAGACAGCATCGACCTTTTCCATGTCAGGCTGCGCCCCTCTCAGCACAACTATTAGCTCTCTTCTCTTTTCACGGAGCTTCTCACGCAGGGGTGAGATTTCTGTATAGAAAAGCTCCTGAATAGATTCCATTTCAACGATCTGCCTCTCATCCAGGTTTAGCATGGTTCCGATGTCGCTTTCTGACCACCGGTGCCATGAGATTGTGCTTTTCTGTGCATTCTTCTGCTCCTTCTGCCTGGAGAAGAGAACTGTTCCCACACCTGCGTTGATCCCCACCGAGAGGATGAGTGCGATGATGAGAATTCTTCTTGTGTTCATTTCTCCTCCCGAAGTATCAGATGCTAAGTATTTAAATATCGAAAAGCGGAATCACTTCCTTTCCTCCTTCAAAAGCTCCACATAGGTATTGACGAGGGAGCCTTCTGGAAAATCGTTTATTAATTCAGCACCGGAGAGAAAGGACATATCCGACCCTTTTTTCAGGCGCCCGTTTGAGTATAAAAAACCTGCGAGGTAGCTTCCTGCCGCAAGGGCAAAAATAAAGATCACCACCATGGTAAGGGCGACTAAAACCTTTTTCAGTATGCCATGCAGTATGAAAGAAGGTCTTCCCTCTTCTCGAATCATTGATATCCCGGCTTTCAATCGACTATAAAGATAAGGTGCAACCTCGATTTCACTGAGGGTATCAAGGAGGTCATCAATCTTAGAGAGTGCGATCATCTCCCGCCGGCAAAAAGGGCATACCCCCAGGTGTGCTGAGATGCGCATCCTTTTCTTTTCTGGAAGCTCCCCATCGATATAAGAGGAAAGCCTCTTTTTTATCCTGAAGCATTTCATTTTCTATTTAGACTCCACATCAGGGAAAAAATTGCGGTGTTTTTTAAAAAAATTCTTCTTTGAGGTTATATCGAGGTTATATCTCTCTCCGCTCATGGAGGGGAAGCAGCTTTTTCTTTAAGGTAGAGCGGGCCCTGAAGATGAGCGATTCAACCGAAGGGGTTGAAACGTTCATGATCTCTGAAATCTCTCTATAAGATCTTCCCTCGAACCTGGAGAGTACGAGCGCAATCCTCTGCCGGTCCGGGAGGCCTTTGAGCGCTCTCCAGAGGATCTCCTTTCTTTCCGCATCGGGCCCCGGGTCATAGGCTTCGTCCATCTCCACCCCCACATCGAGTGAGAAAAGCCTGTGCTTATTTCTCTTCCTGTAGCTCAGGCAGGTGTTTACCGCTATTCTGTAGAGCCAGGTGTAAAAGCTCGAGCTCCCTTTGAATCGTCCAATGCTTCTCCATACCTTTATAAATACCTCCTGTGCAATGTCTTCCGCTTCATCCCGCTCACCGGTGTAGCGGTAGGCAGTATTCAGGATCGAACGCAGGTACTTCTTCATCAGCCCCTCAAAGGCTTTTTCATCCCCTGCCTGCACCTTTCCCACGAGCTCTTCATCCAGGTCATCTCTTTTCATGATATACACTATTAGGAATTTAATGTAAAACTGATGTGATTTTTACAGAAGATTTTTACTGTTTCCTTCTCATTTTGAGAAACTTTTCAATGCTCTGGAGAACTATCCTTTTTTCAACCGCAGGCTCGGGGATGGCTGAGCCGATCTCCTTGAGGAGGATGTAGTGGACCCTGCCACCACGCCTCTTCTTGTCACGGGCGATCTGGCGGTATATAGCCTTTGGAGAAAGACCTTTGATGGGTGGCAGCTCAAAGAGTCGGAGGAGGTTCAGGGCTCTGGCAGCATCCGAGGGAGGAAGTATCCCTGCTGCTGAGGATAGCTCCACTGCCATCTCCATGCCCAGGAGCACTGCCTCCCCGTGGAGGAACCGTCGGTAGCCCGTAAGCTGCTCAACCGCATGCCCGAAGGTGTGGCCAAAGTTGAGGATCATGCGGAGGTCGTTCTCCCTCTCGTCGGCTGTCACGATCTCCGCCTTGATCTTAACCGACTCGATGATGAGGCGGGTTAGAAGATCCACGTCGGAGAGGAGGCTGCGCTTCAGCTCCTCTGCAAAGCTACCCCCGCGGGGTGGAGATGGGGAGACTCTGCCGGGGGGAGTGGGCA
>CAZPCG010000125.1:0-6255 GCA_964584875.1 uncultured Spirochaetota bacterium | reverse complement strand
GGAAAATGCATTGATTCTGATACTGTGAATCCATGCCTCAAGTACAGCTCAACGACACGATCATTCCCTTTCTCGACGAGCAGTGAAACCCCGGGCACACCATTTTCCCTTGAAACATCAAAGGCCTTTCTGAGCATGTAAGAACCTATCCCCATCCCCCTGAACTTCGGGAAGACGGCAAGTGCCTGGATATAGTACTCATCACTCTCGATGACCGGAAAAATACGCCTGAGACCCTGCCTTCTGAGTAACTTTATTCCAGATGAAAGCCCGAGTATTCGATAAATCTCCCTGCCATACTGGCCCAGATTTCTCTCAAGCTCCTCTTTCACTCTTCCGGAGAAGAGCACAATGGCACCCAGAACATTTCCACCATCCTCATATACCCAAAAAAACTCCCCCGAGAATGGGTTTGCGGGTTTTTCAAAAAGCACCTTCAGCACTTCAACCGCCTTCTCTTTCCCGCTTGCAAAGAAATATGTGTAGAGTGCTGGTGATGACAGGTAAAGAAGCTCAGAGCAGGGTACAGCATCTAAATGCGAAGCCCTCCTGATCACCGGTAAACTCCTGAAATTACATAACTCCCGGCTGGTCTGTTATTTTGTAGCAGAAATTGTTTACTTAATTTTATACCCTCCCCTATCCCCTCCCTCAAGAGAGGGGAAGATTGACAGTTCACCTGATTATTCTTCAGTTAGAGCCTCCTCCTCCCCGAGTTTTTCCTCCAGGTAAAACCTCAGAATCGTGTCTCCCAGAACGACCCTGTCGCCGTAGAACATCTGCCTCTTCTTCTTCACCACCTTCCTGTTAACTACTGTTCTGTTGGTTGAGCCCAGATCTTCTATGAAGAACTTTCCATCCTCGCCTATTGAAATGGCGCAGTGCCTTTTGCTTATGCGGGGGTCACGAATAATTATGTCGCAGCCCCTATGCCTTCCAATAATAGATAAAAATTTGTTCAGGACGAAGCCTTTACCAAAGAAATTCCTGGAAAGCACCACGAGAACACCCCTGTGTTTAAGAACGCTCGCAGCCCTGAACCTTCGTCTGCCGGGTATGCCAAGGGTATCACTCCTCTCTTCTTCTGTAACCTCACCGTGTTCAAAAACCATATTCTCTACCCCCATTTATCTGTATAATTTTCCTTCACAAAAAAAATTACTCTATTCATTCAGGGCTGTCCTCCTTCCGCCTTTTCAATTTCTCAACCATCTCCTGCATCCTTCTCACAGCCTCCTGCTCAGCCTCATCCTCCGGCTACGAAGCCGATCCCGGTTTAACCCCACCGCCCACAAGACCGTTAATGCTGCCGGCGTGTAACCTAAACGGCGTTCTGTCCCAGGGTCTTCTCGATCTTCGACCATGTATCGCGCAGCGGAACCGTCCGGTTAAAGACCAGCTTCTCTTTTTTTGAAAGAACGGTATCAACGCAGAAGTATCCCTGCCGCATGAACTGAAAGAGGGCACCAGGCTCTGCCCCCGCAAGGCTCTGCTCGAGCTTGCAAGAAGTTAAAACTTCGAGGGAATGCGGATTCAGATTCGATGTAAAGTCAGCTCCCCCTTCAACTTCTTCAGGGTTCTCTTTTTTGAAGAGGTGGTTGTAGAGGCGAACTTCTGCGTCAACGGCATGGGATGCTGATACCCAGTGAAGCGTACCAAGCACCCTGCGCCCGTCCTTAGACCAGCCTCCCTTCGTTTCCGGGTCATATGTGCAGTGCAGCTCGGTCACCTCCCCGGTTTCGCTGTCCTTCACGAGGCGCACGCATGTGATGTAATAGGCATACTTAAGCCTAACCTCCTGTCCCGGAGCAAGCCTGTGGTACTTCTTAGGCGGTACCTCCCTGAAATCGTCCCTCTCAATGTACAGCAGGCGGGTAAATGGGATCTTCCGCATACCCATGCCCGGGTCCTCGGGGTTGTTCTCCGCATCGAGCCACTCGACCTTGCCCTCAGGGTAGTTATCGACGATCACCCTGAGCGGCCTCAGCACCGCCATTCTCCTGGGGGCACGTTTGTTCAGGTCCTCGCGCAGGCAGTGCTCAAGAAGCGCTATATCAACGACGCTGTTCACCTTTGCCACGCCGACCCTGTCACAGAAATCACGTATTGCCTCCGGTGTATACCCCCGACGCCGCAGTCCCGAAAGGGCTGGCATTCGCGGGTCGTCCCAGCCATCCACATGCCCACCCTCAACAAGTGAAAGCAGCTTCCGCTTGCTCATCACCGTGTAGGTGAGATTGAGCCGGGCGAATTCGATCTGCTGTGGATGGCAGGGTACTGGCAGGTTGTCCAGGAACCAGTCATACAGCGGCCGGTTGTTTTCAAACTCAAGAGTGCATATGGAATGGGTGATCCGCTCAATTGCATCGGAGATCGGGTGGGCAAAGTCGTACATCGGGTAAATGCACCACCTTTCACCCGTCCTGTGATGGGGTACCTTTCTGATGCGGTAAACGGTCGGGTCGCGGAGGTTTAAGTTCGGCGAGGACATATCGATCTTCGCCCTGAGCACCCGGGAACCATCCTCAAAATCACCGGAGCGCATCCGTTCAAAGAGCGCAAGGTTCTCCTCAACCGGACGGTTTCGGTAAGGGCTCTCCATGCCGGGCACTGTCAGGGTTCCACGATACTCCCTTATCTCATCGGCGCTCAGATCGTCAACATAGGCCTTTCCTTCTTTGATAAGATGCACGGCATATTCGTACATCTGATCGAAGTAATCCGAGGCGTAGTGCTCATGCTCCCCCCAGTCAAACCCGAGCCATCGCACGTCCCTCCTTATCGACTCGATATACTCGATGTCTTCCTTGCTGGGGTTGGTATCGTCGAAGCGAAGGTGGCACCTTCCACCCTGGTGCTCGAGGGCGATACCGAAGTTGAGACAGATGGACTTGGCATGCCCGATGTGAAGGTAGCCGTTTGGCTCGGGGGGGAAGCGGGTTACCACACGGCCTTCGTACTTATTGAGCCTCAGGTCCTCTGCGATGATACTCCTGATAAAATCAAGGGTTTCCGTGGAGGCAGAACTTCCCCGCTTTTCCCCTCCTCTCTCGCTGTTTTCACCGTTTCGCCCGGCAAAATCCCAGATCATATCCTTTCCTCAATTCATATCTTGACAGTGCGAATCCGTATTTGGCGGCCTCATGGTTGTTGCCCGTGAGCGGAAATAGGGGCTCCCTTCATACAATTCCTGCCATGTTTCTAAAGAGGTCTTCGATCGTAATGGAGAGGATTATGATTGCATATATGGAAGAAAATCTGGCCCGGGGCGCTGAAGCCTGAGCCTCTTCAAGAATCATTTATCCTTTTTCTTTGAAATTTCATCCTTCATCTTTTTCATATCCCGCTCAACCTCGTTCCTGATCCTGCTTTCTATTCTCTTGATCCTGCTCTCCAGATTGCTGACCTTGCTCTGAAGTTCTTTGATTTCCTTTTCTGTATCCATACTTCCCCCCTCTTTAAGCTGATAGTTGAGAGTATATTAAAGGGTTAATAAAGAACTGTTTTCATTTCAACCGGTCAGTATTCGAACTTGCTTTGCTTTTTCTCTGATATGTACGAAAAAAAATCCAAGCTGTCAATAAAAAGATTCTATCGGGCCCTGTAGTAAGTCATAGCTTCAGGGAGCCTCTTCTTCATCGCTTCAATCCGGTTTTCATCATTTGGATGCGTGGCACAACATCAACCCAGCATCAACAGGCGCATGAAAAAGCTCTACTTCCTTCCGATAGGGCAGATAGAAACGCATATGCCGCATATGCTCACATCCTTTTTGATGTTTTTCCGCGACAGCTCAAGACAGGTCTCCCTGCACCGGAAGGGGTCGAAGAACTCCTCACGGCTCATGCGGATGTTCCATAAAAGCCCATTCGCGGCCCTGGCAGGGCACCACTCCACACACAGGGTGCAGCTCCCGCACCTGCTCTCATCCACAGGAGGCCCGCAGGACTCCGGAGGATGGCCGGTGAGAACGGTTGCAAGCCGGAGCCTTGGACCGAACCTCCGTGACACGAGCAGGGCCGTTTTACCTATCCATCCGATACCGGCACGGGTCGCCGCCATCTTGTGGGAAAATTCGGCAATGAGCGTCCTCTGGTCAAGCTGCTTTTCGGTCACGGTGGGTTCGATGGGGATACACGAAATGCCGCCTGATTCAAGCACTTCTGCAACCCTGTGTACCAGCCCCGACAGGATTTCGTTCGTTTCCCTGTAGAGCCGGTAGTATGGCTCATTCGGACCTGCGAGGATGGAATCTATGATCCTGTCATCGAGCTTTTTCCCGATGACTATCCCGTAGTTGTAGCCTTTGAACCGATCGTTCAGCAGGCCTTTCAGGTCTGCAAATCCATATACAGCCTGCCCGTCATCTGGAAGGACATCCCGAAGCTTCTCCCCAAGGTTCAATTCCTCTTCTCCTCTTTATGCGACCGTTTAAAATCATCACCGTGAAGCAAAAACCTCATTCCCTCCTCATCAGGCCCTCCACGAGCAACTTCATCCTGTAGTAGTGGGAGCCTTTCCAGTATATGTTTCCACACGAGGAGCACCTGAAGAATTCTTTGTAGTACTTTCGGGTCCTGTGCTCTAAGCTTGCTGCGATGGATTCCTTGTGCACCCGCTCAATGATTCCATTGCAGGTTATGCAGCGGTGAAACGGCTTCATGCCCGACCAGAGATCAAAGCGTTCCATCACCTCGTGAAGCTGCTTTCGTGGGTGCTGGGACCTTATCCAGTACCCGCAGCGCACCTCCCCGATTTTCAGTATCCCGATGTCGCGGGTGAGGATGATGCGTTTTTCCTCCCTCGCTATCTCAACAATCTCGGCATCTATATAATCGTTTCTGTACAGGGCGTCAAAGCCAACCATTCTCAAAAGCCTTGCAAGCTTTCCCAGGTGAACATCTAGGACGTACCGCCTCTCCCCTGCGGGCATCTTCAACAGATGAACCACACCAGGGCCGACCTCATCACAGGAGGCGGGCCATACCTGCACCTCATCCCCATTACGCAATGTATGAGAGAGTCGCACAGACACGCCGTTCACAAAGATGACGTCCACCTCTGCATGCGGGATGCCAATCGCTTCAATGGCGTCCTTCACAGATGGACCCCCGCTGAAGCTGTACGGGATAGGGGTTCCTCTCTTCGGCTGAGGTAGAAAATCTCTCAGCTCTCTATGAAAATGAAAGATAGCGCCTTTCAGGTTCATTTTAATTTAATCGAACACGAAATAAACCCATTTCCACCTCCTGAGTAAACCACCTCAAACCATAGCCCTTTTCATTCTTATGGATGAAGGCAGTCTCAGAGAGGTTCATCTCCCGGGCGACCAGTTGCATCCAGCGATCGGCTTTCGTCTCAGAAAGAATTCACACAGCGGCAGGATTGCCCCTGAACTTCTCCCCGGTAAAGGCGTCAACAACAAACACATTCATGGATTATTCCCCCCTTCGGAATACTCTGCTCCATGGGCCTTGAGTATTCGCACCAGCTCAGCATTCCCATTTTCGATGGCAAGCCCCAGGGCGGTGGAGCCATCCTTTGCCGCCCTGCTCGCATCGGCCCCATTTTTCAAAAGATAGGTGGCAAGGTAACTGTGATCTTCCTTTACGGCGAACATGAGCGGGGTCCATCCCTCTGCATCGCCTGCGGTCACAGCATCGTTGATATCCGCCCCGCTTGACAACAGAATCTCCAGCACATCCGTTGACTCATACCCGCCCAGAATTTCAAAGACCGCTGCGATGAACGGTGTGATACCCTCAGCGTCCCTGGCGGTGATGTCGGCGCCGTAGGAAATCAAAAGCTTTGCAATCTCAAAGGAGCCCACCCCGTAGTGCAGGGCAGTCAGGCCCCGGGCTCCTGAAATGTTTGCATCAGCTCCTCTTGCAAGCAGCAGCTCGACCATCTCCACATCGTTTATGAAGCAGGCGAGCATCAGCGCAGTATTACCCGAACCTTCATGCCGTGCATTGACATCCACTCCGCTTGCAAGAAGGTCCTCCACTCTTCCCGCATCCTTTTGAAAGACTGCGTTAAGGAGCTCCTCAACCTGCTGCGGGAATACAAACATGGGCAGCATAACCAAAAAAACCAGCGGAAAGAAAAGCCCCGTTCTCAAGCCTTTCATGCGCCTTACCTCTCGCGAATCATTCCAGGCCCGAACATACGTAAGGCCAGCTACCCGCACTATCTTCCTGCAGGCTCAAAAGCCCTCTACATCACCACCTGGTTTGCGGTGATTTCCCCGGGCTT
>CAZPCG010000124.1:0-6269 GCA_964584875.1 uncultured Spirochaetota bacterium | reverse complement strand
TGCTTCGTCGCCTTCAGCTCCTCGCAATGACCACAGGATATTGAATAATTTCATTAAATGGACAATCTTTTAACCCTGAAGGTATCCACCCAAATAGCGAACATCAGACGGGTAACGAATATCGAGGTGAACATGTTGATCACGATACCTATGCTCAGAGTAACGGCGAATCCCTTCACCGGCCCCGATCCGAACTGGGAGAGCACGAAGGTGGCAATGAGCGTTGTCATGTTCGAGTCGAGAATGGTGCGGAACGCCTTCTGATAACCCGCCTGGATGGATGCGGTAATCGTCTTCCCGCTTCTCAGCTCCTCCCTTATCCTCTCGAATATGATCACATTCGCATCGACCGCCATACCGACGGTAAGGATCATACCTGCGATACCGGGAAGGGTGAGGGTGAAGTTGAGCCACGCAAGCACCCCGAGAAGAAGAAACATGTTCAGCCCAAGCGCAATATCGGCGATGATCCCGGAGAGCTTATAGTAAGCGATCATGAACATCACGACGAGGATGGAGGCGATTATTCCAGCCTTGATCCCCGCCTGAATCGAGTCCCTACCAAGGGATGGGCCGACCATCCGCTGTTCTGCAATCTGAAGCGGCACCGGGAACGCACCGGCCCTCAACACCAGAGCGAGGTCCTGAGCTTCTTTCATGGTGAAGCTGCCTGTAATCCTGACCTGCCCGGTAGGTATTCGCTCCCGGATGACGGGCATCGAGAGTATCTTCCCGTCCAGCACTATGGCAAGCCTCTTTCCGACATTTGCCTCGGTGACTTTGGTAAAAACCTTTGCTCCCTCACCTGAGAGCTCGAAGGTGACCTCCGGCTTGCCGAACTGATCTGTCTGCACCTGTGCCCGCTTTATCGTGCTCCCATCAAGCAGCACGTCCTTGAAAAGAATAACCGCCCTCTGGCGCTCGAGCACATCAAACCTGTTTTTCACCCAGAGGTAGAGAAGCTCCGATAATTCTGGAATGATCGATCGGTCGATAAGCGTACCCGTAGCATCGAACATGTCCTTCCGAAGCTTTACCGTTGTGTCCTCATCCACAATCCGGAACTCAAGGAGTCCCCTCCCCATGACTACATTCTTTATCCTGTCGGGGTCCTTCGAACCGGGCAGCTCAACAACAATCCTGTCTTCTCCCTGCGTTGTTATTGAGGGCTCGGAAACCCCGAACTTATCGACCCGGTTTCTGAGTATCTCCATGACCCTTCTCATCGCATCCCGCACCTCATCAGCGGGAAGGTCGTCCCCCCTCCGCCTTCGAAGCTCCTCGTAATCCGGCTCAAGAACCATGTATACCCCACCCTGCAGGTCAAGCCCAAGGTTGATGATGCGGGAGCGAAGCTTCTTCATCTCCTTGATCTGCAGCCGCTTCTCTTCAGAATATTCCTGGAGCTGTTCAGCGGTGAGGCTTGCCAGTTCCCGGTCCTCCTTCGAGTAGCTGAAATACCAGATGTAGGTGTAGGAGAAGCCCCACCCGGCGATGCCGATAGCAACAAGCACAATAAACAGCCTGAATGCCTTATTCATAAAGCTCTCTTCTTTCCTGTGAAAACCTTACTGCCTCGAGGTAAAATCCATTCGATCCTGGAGCCGTCCGGGCTTTCAAACCCGGTCATCTGCACCCTGCCCTGAAGGTACAGCTATTCCGACTCTTCTTCTTTCTCCTCGCTCTTTTCTTGCGGGGGTTTTGCTTGAAATCTGGAAGATTTTGAAGAAACAACCTGGCTGATCGATGAGCGGCTGACTTCAACCTTGACATTATCTGCAATCTTCACGATAACGGTGTTGTCCTTGATGCCGGCAACCGTACCATGAATGCCGCCAGCTGTAACTATCTTATCGCCTTTTGAGAGCTGACTCAGCATATCCTGGTGTTGCCTTTTCTGTCGCTGCTGGGGCCTGATCATGAGAAAATACATGACGGCAAATATGGCAATGATCATGAAGATGAGGGACATCGGGCTGCCACCGCCCGCACCCTGGCCACCTGTACCACTCTGGGGTCCAAAGGCTGCAAAAAGCTGAGTAATCATAGGACTTATTCCTTTCTCAAATTATTGCATTTCCATAAACCAGCAAAAATTAGCACTGCAACATACCGATGTCAAGTTTTTTTGTTTTAGTTGACGTGCAGCCCCGCTCTTGCTAAAGTAGTAGTGGGGATGGAGGTCTCGATGAAAAAAAGCATCGTACTTCGGATAGTGGCAATCGTCATCCTCATCGGCTTCGCAATCGTTGACGCTATTACTATTTTCGTTCCTATAGTTGCCATCGCGGCTATAGCCCTTCTTCTCTTCAGGCCAAAATGGCTCCTCACCTTCTTCGAAAAGATTTACGAAAGAGAAGACACCTACCTTTAGAACAAAAACCCCCGGTTCCCCCAGGGCAGTCGCCCTTTAGCCATTCCCGCATTTTAAGTTTCCGTTGATCGATAAAAATAATTATACTAGAGGTCAATCTCGTTAGTCGTTCTGACTGCACGCATATTTTTTCTGCCCAGCAGCCGCAAAGAACACAGGTCTTTAAGTGCAGACTTTACGAAGAGGGGATACCTCACATCATGAAAGGAGAACACACATGAGCAGGGTTTACAATTTCTCAGCAGGTCCTTCCATGCTCCCGGAACCAGCTCTTAAAAAAGCCCGGGAAGAGCTTTTGGACTACAGGGAGACGGGCATGTCCGTCATGGAGCTCAGCCACAGGTCGAAGATATTCGAAGAGATAATAAAGGAGACAGAGGCCCTGTTCAGGGAGGTGATGAACATACCGAAAGACTACAAAGTCCTCTTCCTTCAGGGGGGCGCCTCTCTCCAGTTTGCGATGGTCCCCATGAACCTGTTCAACCGAAGCAGAAAGGCGGATTACGTCAGCACAGGTTCATGGGCAAAAAAGGCGATTGAGGAGGCATCCCGCTATGGAACGGTGAGCGTCGTTGCTTCTTCGGAGGACAGGCAGTTCTGCTACATACCGGAGATTGAACCTGCAAAATGCACACCCGATGCAGACTACCTCCACATCACGACAAACAACACGATCTACGGCACGAGGTTTGCGAAAATACCCGAAACCGGGAAGGTTCCCCTTGTGGCTGACATGTCATCCAACATCCTGTCCGAAGTATACGACGTGTCTCAATTCGGTCTCATCTATGCAGGCGCCCAGAAGAATATCGGTCCTGCGGGACTCACGGTCGTTATAATACGGGAGGACCTCATCGTAGAGGCACTGGATGGAACCCCGACGATGCTGCAGTATAAGATCCACGCCGAAAAAAACTCGTTGTACAATACACCCCCCTGCTACTGCATCTATATGGCTAAACTGACACTCGGGTGGCTAAAGGAGCAGGGAGGTGTCGCAGGGATTGAAAAGCTGAACAGGGAAAAGGCCCGGCTCCTCTACGACTTTCTTGACAACTCCTCATTTTTCAGTGGAACTGCAGATCCGGAGTATCGATCCCTGATGAATGTCACCTTCAGGCTCCCTTCAGAGGAATTGACCCAGCGTTGCGTGAAAGAGGCTGAGAAAGAGGGGCTCCTCACCCTGAAGGGGCACCGATCAGTCGGGGGCATGCGGGCAAGCATATTCAACGCTATGCCCATTGAAGGAGTTAAAAAGCTCGTCGGCTTCCTGGAAAAGTTCGAGCACGACAATCGATAATGGAGCGCACCATGTTTAGAATTCAGACCTTTAACAAGATATCAACCGTAGGGCTTGAGGCATTTCCCCGCAACCTCTATGAGGTTGCCTCCGAGATCATCCATCCCGATGCTATCATCGTAAGGAGCTACGACCTTCAATCCATGGAGTTTCCCCCATCCCTTAAGTCAATCGCTCGAGCAGGAATCGGGATGAACAACATCCCTGTTGAGCGATGCGCCGAGAGGGGCATTGTCGTCTTCAACACCCCGGGGGCCAATGCAAATAGCGTGAAAGAGCTTGTCATAACAGGACTTTTGATCTCCTCCAGAAAGGTCCTGCAGGCAGTTCAATGGGCAAGAGCCCTCGCTGGAAAAGGTGATGATGTTCAAGACCTCATCGAGAAGGGGAAATCACAATTCGTCGGTCCCGAGATCAGGGGAAAAAGGCTTGGCGTCATGGGCCTGGGAGCCATCGGTGTCATGGTTGCAAACGACGCTGTAGCGCTGGGCATGCAGGTAATGGGATACGACCCGTTTATTTCCATCGATTCCGCCTGGGGCCTCTCACGGGAGGTCAAAAAGGCGAAGGGGCTTGAAAGCCTCCTGACCCAATCAGACTATATAACCCTCCATGTCCCCCTCACCGAGCAGACAAAAGGCATGATCAACCGTGAGCGTCTTGACCTCATGAAGAAGGGGGTTCGCATTCTCAACTTCGCAAGGGGAGGACTGGTCAACAAGGAAGACCTGAAGGAAGCAATCGCAAAGGGGATTGTCGCCTGCTACGTCACCGATTTTCCAGATGAAAATCTACTCAGTATGGACAACGTCATAGGCATCCCGCACCTGGGGGCCTCGACTCCCGAAGCGGAGGATAACTGTGCACTCATGGCTGTGCACCAGATACGTGATTTCCTCGAAAAGGGGAACATCCGCAATTCGGTCAACTTTCCCGATTGTGAAATGGACTTTACGGGAGACAGGCGGATCATCATCGCCAACAAAAATGTGCCTGCCATGGTTGGGCAGATTACAGCGGTGCTGGCGGAGGACGGGATCAACATTGCCGATATGCTCAACCGCTCCAAGGGGAACATGGCCTACAATATCATAGACATAGATAGCGAAATTAGCTCAAGGAGTGTTGAGAAGATACGTAGTATCCATGGAGTGCTCATGGTGCGGATCATCTGAGGTGGGCGCGCCCTATTGTCCAACCTGCTATTGACATACCGTCGCTGATCTTCCCCCTCGCAACCATCCGATCAATCTCAGCAGGAGTAGCCATCATAACATCGATCTGTTCGGTGCTGTCGGGTCTTGCACCGGAGTATCGGAGCGTTCTGGCCACAAAGACGGTACAGAACTCATCAGAAAGCCCGTTATAGGGCATGAACTTGCCCACCTTTCTCAATTTATCACACTCATACCCGGTTTCCTCAAGAAGCTCAGCTCGTGCCGCCTCCTCATCACTCTGCCCTTCCTTCACTCCCCCACAGGGAAGCTCAATCGACACTGCATCTATTAGATATCGGTACTGCTTGATCAAAATAACTTTTCCATCATCCGTAACCGGTATGGTCAGAGCACTACCCTTGGTATGGAGGTAAAAGTAGTTGCCCTTTTCCCCACCCCTCATCTCAAACTGATCGTGGCATACACTCATCCACGGAGTTGAGAAGACCTCTTCAGAAAAAATCTTCTTCCATGAAAAAAACTTTTTAGAAGAAAATTTTTTGGATTCAAAATGGAACAATTTCTGCCCGCTCACCGTGTGTTTGAAAAATGGATGCTCTCAACACCTGCCATTAAGAAAACCTGATCGGATTCATGCCTGACAGCAAGATGACCTTGAAAGACCACTCAGGATGATAAAGAACCCATAACCTCAACCGCAGTTGCGGCATCTGGCGCATAGCCATCCGCTCCAATCTCTTTTGCATAGTTCTGGGTCAGTGGGGCGCCGCCAACAACGATTTTTGCCTTGCAGTCCTTGTTCTTTGCAAGCTCGATGACACTCTTCATATTAACCATAGTCGTGGTCAACAGTGCGCTCAGCCCTATCACATCCGCATCATTGTCGAGCGCTGTCCGTACGAACTTTTCCGCATCAACGTCCACACCAAGGTCAACCACCTTCCAGCCTGCTCCCTTCATCATCATTGCAACGAGGTTCTTCCCGATATCGTGCAGGTCGCCCTTCACCGTTCCGACGACAAAGATTCCCCGGGCTTTCACCCCTGCCTTCGCAAGAAGCGGCTCGAGAATCTCCATCCCCGCATTCATCGCCCTGGCGCTTACCAGTACCTCCGGGACATAGATCTCACAGTTCTTGAACCTGACACCGACAACTTCCATCCCCGCAATGAGTCCCTGATCCAATACCTTCTGCGACTCAACCCCTTCATCAACTGCAGCCTGGACGAGCTCCTTGACCTTTCCTGCATTTCCCGCGATCAATGACTCGGCAATTCCTTTGAAATCTGCCATGAAAACACCTCCATATACTGGGTGTGAAACTTCCTACATAATAAAATTATGCAATGGTTTCGTCAAATATAATGTTGCGAAAGGAATTAAAAAAAATTCCCGCCTTCAAATTTTTTTATTGACC
>CAZPCG010000123.1:0-6275 GCA_964584875.1 uncultured Spirochaetota bacterium | reverse complement strand
TACGGTACGGGATCAAGAATCCATGCCGATGTTATTAGCCCCCCGCGGCCGGGCGTGCAAAATGGAGGCGGGCCGTACTTTCACAGGCCACCTCATGCGGAGAGGAACGTTCTGATGGTCGTTCTCGAGGGAATCCCCGGCGTTTATGTCAGACAGGTGCGTGAGTGGACGGGGGTAAAGTATCCCGTTGAAATGCCGAATCTAAGCCGCATTGCGGAACGCTCTCTTGTGGTGCCGAATTTCTTTGCACACAATCGTCAGACAATGCGGGGGCTTTACTCACTGCTCTCCGGTGATTATAGCAAGCTATCGCTATCCACACCAAAGATCTACGAGTATGTGCAGATTCCACGGGAACTCAGAAATCCATGTCTTCCAGAGATCCTGGCAAATGCCGGGTATACGACGGTGTACCTGCAGGCTGCAGACCTTGCCTTCATGTCAAAGGATGTATTCATGCCTGAAGCTGGTTTCCAGCAGGTGCTGGGGAGAGAGTACTTTCTGTACCAGCATGTACCCTTTGGCTGGGGGCCTGATGACCGGGCGTTTTTCGAACAGGCGGCAGATTTCATCGATGACCTCAATGAGAAATCCAGGCCCTGGTTTCTTACACTTCTCAATGCCGGCACACACCATCCCTACGCCGTTCCAGAGGAGTTTGCAGGCAGGTTCTCAAGTCGTAAGGAAGCCGCAGTGGCATACCTGGATGAGGCGCTGGGGGCCTTTTTTGAGAGGCTGGATGAGGGCGGGTTTCTGGATGACACGTTGGTCATCTTCACATCAGATGAGTCACACGGAGTGACGGGACAACCGTATGGCAATTACTGGGGACTTGCCATTGCGTATAGTCCCGATTCTTCTGGAATAATAAACCCCGGCGTTTTCGGGCTCATCGATGTTCCCTATTCCGTTCTGGATTATCTTGGTTTAAACGAACAACCTCACTCATTTCCAGAAAGGAGTATATTCAGGGAGCAGCAGGCCGAACGCTCGATCCTTTTTGGTCCCTACTTCTCAGAAAGGAAAGGCGTCGTGAAGAAGCGCATGGGTGGCAGCCGGGTTCAGGTCATTCAATCTTCAAACGGCGAGCTTTTCTCAGGTGAATATAGAACGAAGATCGTCAATGCCGATGAAGGCCGGAAAATGGCTGATATGCTCCGTGATTACCAGCTAGCCGCGGACAGTTCCCTCTACCACTATGAGAGAAAGGATCGTCGGTACATTCTTCTGGAGAATGATGAATTCATCGTCGGAAGGAGGGAAAGCAGGTTGCTGTCGAGCGGTCAGTACCTCGATTTTCCTGGAGGCACTACCCTGACGGTGGAGCTTGAGGCATGCGTCGAGCTGCCGGGAGGATACGGCAAAAGGGAGAGCAGCGCATTAATACGGCTTGTGCTTCAAATGCTGGAGAGGTATGGGAAAATGTCGATCCCGGAAATCAGCATTCCCATACTGAGAGACCGGGATTCGCTCTACCTGTCGTTCAGTTTTTATACAGACGAGCCCCTTTCGCGCGTCTGGGCGTATTTAAAAGCGGTATCGGTTCACCATTTGAGTACGGCAAAGCTGACAATCAAGCGATTTTCAGTAGAATCGAAGGAGAGTGAATCGAGACATGACTTTCGAATAAATCACTTTTCAATAGAAAATGAAGAAAGACCTGTGAGTTCTGAATTGTCCGGTCTTACTCTTCGGCCCGCCCTTCCACCCGTGGCGCATGCAGGGGGAGGTTATAAAGGCATGATATATACAAATTCAGTTGAAGCGCTTGAGGAAAATGCCGGTGCATTCGATCTCTTTGAGATCGATTTTGAGTGGACAAAAGACAGGCAACTGGTCGGCCTCCACGACTGGGGGGATAGCTTTAGAAGAATTTTCGGTTTTGACGCTGGCGAGCCTCTGGATTACCCCACATTCCGTGAATTGAAAACCCTGGGTGGTTTCACTCCTGTTGATCTTCCATTAATTGAGAAATTCCTGTCGAACAATCCCTCAGCAAGGATAATAACGGATGTGAAATCTGATAACTCCGATGCACTCCGCATGATAGCCAGGTTCTTTCACGATTCTGCCCAGAGGTTCATACCCCAGGTTTATCATCCCGATGAGTTTGTGAAAGCGTTAGAGATCGGGTACAGGAACATAATCTGGACACTTTACCGCTACCCCTATGTGTACGACCCCCACAAAGCACTGTCCCAGATTAATTACTGGAAGGACGAATATAATATAACGCCATTCGCGGTCACGATGCCTGTGCCCGCTGTGGAGAGAGGTGTTGCGAAAGTTTTGGCAGAGGCAGGCATTCCCGTCTATGTCCATACAGTCAACTCGTGTGATGATTACCTGCGCCTTTTAACCCTTGGAGCATCCTCTATTTACACCGATTCAGTCAATATAATGACCTGTTATTCCTCCAAGTAGACATGCTGACCTTTTCCATATCGGCGGGAAAGGACGAATCATTTCTCCCATTGTCCATGCCTGCGAAACCATGGTTTCCCCCGCAGGGAATCCTGGGGTAGCAAGTTACTGATTTTACTTGCATTAATTTCGGCGCTGTTCCAGTATATTCAAATGTCGGCTTTTCAATAATGTTGTGAGGATCGCCTGCCCAGAGCATTTTCAGGAGCCTGTGGCTTTTTTGCTATCTTAATATATTTGAAAAAGCTGGATGAAAAAAGAAGGATAGAGCATGAAGTGTAAAAGGTCTCCATTTGATATCCTTATAAGGAAGGGGTTCCCCCAAGTCCGTGGTAAAATTGCCGGGCTTCCTCTCTCGGCTCCCGTCGAAGTGCTGAGGGACAAGCTCGGTATTCCCCACATCTTTGCGGAGAACGAGCATGACCTCATGATGGCCCAGGGCTTCGTGCATGCGCAGGACCGCCTCTGGCAGATGGAATCGGTTCGTCGAATAGCCTCAGGAATACTGGCTGAAATTGCCGGTGAGGAGGCGGCTGACCTCGATATCTTTTCAAAGATGGCGGGTTTCTCCACTCTCAGGGAGAGGGCGCTGCGGGCTCTCTCAGAAGATGAGAAAAAGCTTTTGGAAGCTTATGCATTGGGGGTCAATGCCTACCTTGATGCTGCCGGCGGGAGATTGCCTCTTGAGTTCCGGGCACTGAAGTTCACACCATCGCCGTGGAAGATCGAAGATGTGGGCGGGTCACTTTCAATAAATGCGTGGTTCCTTGAGGCAAACTTCAGGGAGGAGGTATTGGCACTTTTATCGCGGAAAGCGCTCACAGCTCAACAGTGGAACGAGATTTTCCCCTCCCATCCGGGGGAAGATCTACCTGACGAAGACTTTTTCATAAAATTCAAGGACGTTAGGACCGGCAGGATACTCCCGGAAGCCCTTGCGTTCTACCCGGAGCTGCCTGTCCCGGCCGGAGCAAGCAACAACTGGGTTGTGGCGCGGGCTGGCCAAAACCTTCCCATCCTTGCTAATGACCCTCACATGAGCATGGTGGTGCCCCAGATATGGTACTTCTGCCACCTTCACTGCCCGACTCTGAACGTGTGCGGTGCCTCTATGCCCGGGTCGCCAGGTATTGTGCTCGGGAGGAACGAGCACATCGCATGGGGTGCAACCAATGTGATGACCGATTGCGTCGACCTTTTCATCCTCAGGGTCGATCCCCGCAATCCCACTCGGTACTTCATAAAGGAACGGATATATGATATGAAGGAGGAACATCTGACGATTTCAATAGCTGGGGGTAAAAAGCGGGGTGTAACTATTTACCGCACAATCCACGGACCGGTCATCACAGCGGTCGAAGAGGGTATAGAA
The DNA here is from genome assembly GCA_964584875.1 of uncultured Spirochaetota bacterium. Classification (GTDB taxonomy): domain Bacteria; phylum Spirochaetota; class B62-G9; order B62-G9; family DRHN01; genus CAZPCG01. The sequence goes on along the minus strand of CAZPCG010000123.1, from coordinate 2,479 downwards.
GCGGTGGCGACCCTCAAATGGTACGGTACGCTTGAGGATGGTGCTCTCCATGATACCACCATGCACGGCTTCCTCTCAATGATGCGGGCAAAGAGTGTTCATGAAGCCCTTGAGATATGCAGGACCATAACCACAGTCGGCCAGAACTTTGTGGTGGGTGATTCAGAGGGGCATATAGGCTGGTGTGCAACAGGCGCTGTTCCCCTGCGTAAAGGCTACTCAGGACGGCTTCCAGCAGATGGATCATCGGGTGAGCATCTATGGTTGGGCTTTCTCTCCCCCGATGAAATGCCCAAAAGCCTTGACCCGAAGGAGGGATACATTGCAACTGCCAATAACAGGATTGTGGATCGGAGGTATCCCCATACAATCACCTACTCGTGGTGTGCGCCGTACCGGTATGAGAGGATCGTGACCCTGCTTGAGGGTCTGGAAAACCCGGGTATTGAGGATTTCAGGGATATTCAGATGGATAATTATTCCCTTCAGGCAGAAAGGATTCTGCCAAACATCCTGAGCTTTCAATACTCTGACCCCCTTGCGATTGAAGCGGCAGGAATTCTGAGGGGCTGGAATTTCGAGGTAACAGGCCAAAGCCTCAAGGCCCTTATCTTCAACGTCTTTCTTGTCCAGTTTGCCTGGATACTCCTTGGAGATTTTCTCGGCGATGGCATGCCGCTTTTTCTATCACTCATGCCATTCATGTACACAGGAGTGGACAAGGTGCTGCAATCAGGTGAAAAATCATCTGGTGAGGGCTTTGCGCTTTTGCAGGGAAGGAGGCTTGATGATATCTGTGAGCAGGCACTCATAGGCACGATGCGTTTTGTTTCAGAGGTTTTGGGGAGCAACAGGAAAAAGTGGATGTGGGGGAGGCTCCATACATACCACTTCAAGCATCCGGGTGCAAGTGGGGTAATAGGGAAATGGCTTCTCAACAGGGGCCCCTATCCTGCCTCTGGAATTGGCTCAACCCTGAATGCCTCTGCGTTCAATCCGGCGCACAGGGGAGGACCGTTTGATAAGTACCGGGCATCCGTCATCCCATCCATGCGCATGGTATCCTCCCTTGATGATCCTGATGGGACCTTCATCATTGGTCCGATGGGGCAGTCGGGTCAGCCCGGGGGAAAGCACTACGCTGATATGATTGGGCCCTGGATGGCTGGCGGTCTCGTGCAGGTTCCCCTTGGAAGGGATGCGGTTGAAGAGATTACAGCAAAAAGACTTGTGCTGGGGCCCCGCACATAAAGGAGCACATGAGCAGATTATGCAATATCCTCTGCAGTAGTTTTAAACAATTCCATAAAGTTTCCGTTTAAAGACCTGTCGAATTGCTCAAGCCAGTCCTCTATGTAATTTTTGTTGTAACCTGGATTTTTTAACAGCAGTGATTTGATGTCTTCGATGTCTCTGGGTCTCCCTGCGATAATTTTATGGATAATTACATCTTCCAGTGAAGCGAATTTTACAGAAGTTCTACCAAGTCTTACAGGGCGTGCTCCTTCAATTGCCTGTCTTTCATAGGGGGAGAATGAGAAAATGAAATCAACCCTGATTCCAGAACCTTCCTTAACCACAGGTAGAACCATGGTTTTTTCCACGAAGTCTTCAGGATTATCGGGAAGTATTTTAAGGCCAATATCTTCAACAGCATTTTTTACCTTTTCCAGTTCTTCAATTCCAACTCCCAGTGTAATGTCGATGTCTTTCGTTAACCTCGGCTCCCCATAAATGAGGAGTGCCTGCCCCCCGATTACCATATAGGGGATGCCGCATCGGTCCAATATCCGGGCTATCTTTTTAAGAAGATTTTGAAACACTGTTTATCACCCTTGCGATTCTTATGTCAACCTCTATACCCTCGAGGGGATTCTTGAGAGGCAGCGCTCCGAGGGCCACCGCTTCATCGTAGAGTGCTTCGATGATTTTGAAATTTTTCACCGGGTCAGGTTTTTCACTTCTCAGCAATTCTTTTTCAAACGTATCGAGTTTCAGGGCGTCTTTTACCATCTATTCTGCCGCCACCTCCGTGACCAGAAGATTTTCATTTCTGAGGCATACCGATTTGAGTCGGTTTCTATCTTATCCCGATTATAATATACATTGCAAATAATAACGAGACTTTTGGTCGATTGGGCACTTTTTTGATTTATATAAAGAGTCAAAGTGAAGATTTTTATATATTTTTTGATATTTTTTATAGCTGAATAGTTACAAATTATTTTATATATTCGTGTTTTGTTTATTGAATACAGCCTGAAATTAACCACAGCCGTACTCAGTGCCGTTCAAAGCCTGAAGGCGCAGGGTTAAAAAGTCCTGTGTTTCACGAGGCTTCAGAAAGGAACATGGTGTATGCAGAGGTTAGGAGTTGATGATGAAAAACTACGGGCATGGAAGATCGACGGGAATGGAACAGACCGCTGCGGGGAGGATCACCACAGGTTTCACACCACAGGACCTTGCAATATCTGAG
>CAZPCG010000122.1:0-6303 GCA_964584875.1 uncultured Spirochaetota bacterium | reverse complement strand
ACATCACCGTATTTTCAATTTCTTTTTTGATATAAGGATCGTAGACAAGGATTCGCATGTTGAAAAACTTGTAGAAGAGCTCTGCAAGCGCAGAGCCGATACGCCCAAAACCAATGACACCAAGACATTTCCCATCAAGGTCTCGGGGGATGTTTTTATACCGGATGGCAAAATTCCCCCTTCTCACCTCTGAGTCCATCAAGAAAATACGTTTATACAGGGATAGAATCAATGCCAGACAGTGCTCAACAACTGAATGGGTGTTGACGCCTATGCTCGATGTAACCAGTACCCCTCTTTCAGTTGCAGCTTCAATGTCAACGTTATCAACACCGGCGCCTGTTCTGGAAATGATCCAGAGATCATCCGATTGATCGAGTAGTGCCTTTGTTATTTTTATACCGGTCCTCAGTATTATAGCCCTTGCCCCCTTCATAAGCGGCGCCACTGTTTCTACCCGTACATCGGGGGCTAAAACCACAGCAACACCCCTCTTTTCCAAAGGCAAAAGAGCTTCCTCTTCAACGGGTTGGGGAAGGAGAACATACCAGCCTTCCTCCTTCAATTTATCCTTCATAAGAGAAAATCCATGAATCATGAATAATGAGATAATAGGTGAGATTTTGAATGAACGGGTGCCCTCATGCTTCCTTGAAAAAACCACTTTCCACGAGCTTCTTTTTCAGCTCCCCCATTTGGTTTTCAGCAAGCGCTTTCAAAGGCCGACGGGTTGCTCCTCCTCTATAGCCAACGATATCCATTGCGGCTTTTACGCCGGCTACCCCGTATGTACCAGACACCTCTTTGTTTAGGCTCACAAGATTAGCGTTGATCTTCCGGGCTTCCTCCTGTCTCCCTTCAACAAAAGCACGATACAATCTTACACAATCCCCGGGAAAAACATTGGCAAGGGACAATACCCCTCCAATTCCTCCCGCCATAAGCAAGTCCAGGAAAAAAGCCGCAGATCCCGCAAGGACATAGAACCCCTCCCGGGAAGCCTTAATATACTCCTGAAAATTGCCCTTTGAGCTGTCCTTCATGCCGGCAACCATGGGATGGCCCGAAACCCTCCTGACCACCTCCGGACTTACATTAACGCCTGCTGTCACGGAAGGATTGTTATAAACGAGCACCGGAACAGGAGATTCCTCTGCAATGCTCAGTATGTAATCCGTTAAGACGCCGTCGTCCATCCGCTTGGCAAAAAAACTTGGCGCAAGCAGGCTCACCATCTGAGCGCCCGCTTTCACCGCCTTCATGGTGATGTCGAGGGTCTCCTTTGTGCTCTCGGCCGATGTACCGGCCATGATCACTTTATCGTTGGATGCACATCCAGCCACAACCCTGAGAACTTCCATCCGCTCCTCAACAGAAAGCGACTTGAACTCGCCATTTGTGCCCAGAACGAAGTAACCCCGTAAACCTGTTTTATTCATCCTTTCCACATTCTGCGCAAGCGCGTCGTACAGGATTTCATCTTCTTCAAAAGGGGTCACAAGCGGAGCATAAACACCTGAGAGCTTCTCTTTGATATTCTCCATTTCTCACCCTTGCAAGCTCACTTGATTATTTAAAAATTTTGATTGAGTCTTACCGCTGTTATGCATCTACCTGCCATCATTTTCTTCTGAGTACAGGGGTATCCTTATCAAAGAGGTGAATAATATCCGGACTGAAATGAAGCCACACTGTTTCATCTATGCTGTATCTTTCTGCTGCCGGAACAACAGCCTTAACCTCACTATCGACCCCATCTTCAAGCTTCATCGTTAATACTGTCGTATCTCCCTGGAATTCAACAATCTTAACAGAGCCGTTAATGGAAGCTTCCTCCTCTTTTTTTCGGGAGACCCCGATCTGCTGAGGACGAACACCAATGGTAATCTCCGCACCCACATATTTTGGGTCTATCTCACCTTTGAATTGAAATACCCTCTTACCCTTCCTGGTCGGAATGGAGACTTCATGATGATTCTCAAGCCTCCCATTGATAAAGTTCATCGCCGGTTCTCCGATAAAATATGCTACGAACCGGTTTGCCGGCCGGTTCCATATCTCATCTACCGTTCCAATCTGCTGCAGCTCAGCCTGGTGCAGAACTGCCAGCCTGTCGCAGAGCGAAATTGCTTCCGCCTGGTCATGGGTGACATAGATTGTGGTATTGCCAAGCTCGTCGTGGAGCCTGCGAATTCGCGCTCGAAGCTCGGTCCTTACACGCTGGTCCATATGGGAGATGGGCTCATCGAGAAGAGTTACGTTTGGTTTCCTGACGAAAGCCCGGGCCAGGGAAACCCTCTGCTGGTGCCCGCCGGCCAGAGATGAGGGATGTTTTTTCAGGATCGAGGTCAGGTCAAGGAGCTCAGCAATATCTTTAACCTTTTTATCCACCTCTGAGCTCTTCATCCTCCTTGCCCGGAGTGGGAAAGCAATATTTTCGTAAACGTTCAATCGCAGGTAAAGGGCGTACGACTCAAAAGCAAGGGCGATATTCCTCTCCGCAGGGCCCATGTTATTCACAACTCTTCCATCAAACAAAATCTCGCCCCGGGTAATATCCTCCAGCCCGGCAAGCATACGCAACGTGGAGCTTTTACCCCCTCCGGAGGGACCAACAATAGCCAGAAACTCTTTGCTGTTGCAGGTAAACGTCACATCTTTAACGGCTACCACATTTCCCCGAGGGTAAATCTTCCAGACGTGGTTGAGATCAACTCTGCTCACTTTTCAGGGCTCCTATTTTCTTGATGTTTCAACTGTTTTATCGTAGAAAAATAAACTGTCCTGGTCAATATCAAGCCAGATCATTTCCGATTGACGATAGTCGGAAAAGCCTTTTTCTCCCCTTGTCCTCACATAAAGAAAGGTATCCTCAAGCTCAAAGGTAACAACGCTGCTCTCGGCTTCGTGGACAATTGCATACACCGGAAGCTGGAAAGAGCTATTCGAGATCTTCTTCCTGCTTAATCTGATGTGCTCACACCTGATTCCAAGACGGGCCAGAGTTTTGCCATTCTCCCGCCTCGACACTTTTTTCATTGCTTCCACCCTATCATCCCGAATCTGAACGGTGAAATCCTCCCCGGCTTTGAAGAATGTCTTACCACCCTGTGTAATGATTTCACCATCGATGAGGTTCATAGGGGGCTCACCTATTAGCCTGCCTACGAAATCAGTTGCTGGAGTGTAGTAAATCTCCACAGGAGTTCCTTCCTGCTCTATTACACCTCTTCTTAAAACCGCGATACGGTCGGACAGAGCCAGAGCCTCCCGATAATCATGGGTTACGTAGATGATGGTACTCCGATACCTTGAGGCAAATTCCTTGAGCAGGGTCTGGGTGGAGAATTTCAATCTGGCATCGAGGTGTGCGATGGGTTCGTCAAGCAAATAAACCTCGGGTTTCCTTACCAGTGCTCTGGCCAGAGAAACACGCTGCTTCTGGCCCCCGCTCAGGTGCTGCGGCAACCTCTCCAGCAGTTCTCCAATTCCAAGAAAGCTTGCTATTTCTTCAATCCTCCGTTTTTCTTCCCCCGCTGACAGTTTCAACCCCCATCTCGGAGCCCTGAGGGGAAATGCAATATTGTCATAAACATTGAAATGGGGATAGAGGTTATAGGTCTCAAAGGCCATGGACACATTTCTTTCCTGGGGAGAGAGGTTGTTCACCACACGCCCATCGAAGTATATCTTACCTGAGCTTATATCCTCTATGCCGGCGATCATCTTGAGAATTGTCGTCTTCCCTGCTCCTGTTGGACCAACTATGGAGAAGAACTCTCCTTCCCAGCAGGTAAAGCTCACATCCTGAACAGCCATCTTGCGGCCGTATAATTTTGTTACATTTTCAAGTCGTACTTCAGCCATGGCTATTCTTCCTCCTCTTCTTCCTTGGGACGAGGACCATATTTAAACAGCATCACGGCAATCGCAGTGGCGATGATAGCTCCAACCCATTGCGGTACCAATTTCTCCACGAACCTGAGCCAGACAAGATTGCAGCCAATCCATGCCATTATTGCCCAGAAAAGCCAGTTACCCATTGTCATTCGCGGTAGCATAGTCCAACAACCTCGCGCACTATTATTTTACACCCTCCCCCAACCCCCTCGCTTAACCTTTTACTGCTCCGAAAGTGAGTCCCCGGATTATGTATCGCTGCATGAACCAGGCGGCGACCAGTGTAGGCAATACCGTTATTGCAGCCCCTGCCGCCATGGTTCCATATTGCACTTCAATTGAGCCCCAGAACGAGGATATCAGCACATTGACCGTTCTTGCAGTCATACGGGTAAACAGGAAAGCAAAGAAAAATTCGTTCCATGACCATATCAAGCAGAATACCGTGGTAATTGCAAGTCCCGGAAGAATAAGGGGAAATACTACCCGCCGGAATATTTCCATCCGTCCGTATCCATCTATCATCGCCGCATGTTCCAGCTCCACCGGGACCTCCCTGAAGAATCCGTATAAAAGGAAGGTGGCAAATGACGTGTTGAAGTAGACATACAGCAAAATGATCCCGGCGTGTGTGTCAAGCAGCCGAAAGGTACGGAACATGATGAAGAAGGGAATGGCGGCTACCACACCCGGGAACATCCTCGTTGAAATGGTGACAAACAGCAAATGGCCGCCTCCGGTATTCCAGCGGGCAAAACTGTAGGCAGCAGGCAGTGAGACGATCATCACAATTATGGTGCTCATCACACTTACGATCGCTGTGTTACCCAGGTTCAACCAGTATGGGTTTGCCGTGAACAAACGCTTAAAATTATCCAGAGTGGGAGTAAACACAATAAGCCTTTTCAGCTCTGTAGTAAATATATCGCCCGCAGACTTGACCGCAGTCAGGTAAATCCATAACAGCGGGCCTATCACAAAAAGCAGAACCATCACCGTTACGAGCCAGAATAAAACCTTTTTTATCATTTGACACCTTCCATAGGGGAGTTACTCATATCCAGGACCACAAAAGCCAGCATTCAACAATGTGTCTACTTAATTTCACCAAGCGCCTTCATGAGCTGCCGGTACATGAGAGCACAGAGCGCAATGGTCAAAAACAGGGAAAATATCGCCATTGAAGAACCATAGCCCACATCGAAAAAAACAAAAGCTGTCCTGTAAACCGTCCAATCTAGCACCTCGCTTCTGACACCTCCCCGCGTTGTTCCGTAAAGAGGGTCAAACAATCTTATTAACCACATTGCCCTCAACACAACAATGATCATGATTAGCGGGCTCAGCATGGGCAAAGTCAGCCTGCGAAAAGTATACGACCCGGAGGCCCCATCCACTCTTGCAGCTTCAAAGACATCCCTGGGGAGGCTCCTCAACCCGGCAAGCAGAACAAATACTGAAAACGGAAACCACTGCCAGATGGTTATTAAACAAATTGTATACAGCGCAAACTCTGGAGACCACCAGTAAACCTTGCCCAGTCCAATGGCAGTCAAGATTTGATTTACCGCTCCAAAATCATATTCCAGCATGAAGTTCCATAGTAATGACAAAATCAGGGGAGCTACCATCAAGGGGAGAAGGGAAAGTCCTCGTACTATATTCTGTCCCCTGAACTCCCTGTTCCACAACATGGCAAGACCCAAACCAATGAGCAACTCAGCAACTGTGCAGATCACCAGAACCTCAAGGGTTCTGCCCAGAGCCACCAGAAATGGCTTATCGTTCAGCAAATGCCTGTAGTTGTCAAGACCGATGAAAATTGCCTTCTCCTGCATCCCCCATTCATGGAAGGAGTAATAGAGACAATAAAACAGCGGATACAGCATGAAAACCAACAGCAGGAGTACCAGCGGAATGAGGAGCGTCCATTTGAAATACCTCTCGCTCGTGAGGACCTCCCATATCGATGGTTTCCTGGCTACTGCGCGTGGTTTTATCTCCGCCTCAGCTTTATAATTAGTTTCCTGTCCCATATCAGTATTAACCATACCTCTCGTTAAAAATATCCGGCACCCCGGGATTATACCCGGGATTATACCCGGGATATCCCCGGGGTGCCTTATAGACCTTCCAATTACTTCTCTTCACGTATGGGTACTGTTTTGTCGAACTTGGAGGTCAACTCAACCGTTTTGGCCACAGCTTCCGCCACGGCCTCGTCAATAGTAGCCTCCCTGCCCATCGGCTTGTGGAAGACATCCATCTGCATCTCATAGACCTTGCCGCCGGCCTTGGTATTGAAATACCAGTAGTTGGGTACGTATTTGGCCTGCTTCGGCCAGATGTCGAGGAGGTAATCCATCAGAATCCCGAAGGGGTAGCGGTTTGCAGAGCTCTGCC
>CAZPCG010000121.1:0-6338 GCA_964584875.1 uncultured Spirochaetota bacterium | reverse complement strand
ATCGGAAATGGGCGCATGTACAAAAAATCGATCCTTCTCATACAGGACAGGCGCTTTACACAGTATATACGGCAAACCCTTAACAACGCAAAGAAGGAAGTGGATGAGTCATACCCACTTCTAAACGATATGGAGGCACTGCGGGGAGACCTTCTCATGACCAGAAATACCCGTAATTTCAGGGCATCCCTCAGCCAGTTTATCAAGTACAACGGATTCCCATTCCTCCTGATCATTGACTATACCGTGGATTTCGGTTTAAGTAAAGCCGAAGACCCGGACAGGCACAAGCTCATGCGAACCGTACTCATTGCCTATACCATCCTGGCAAACGCCAAGGGTTACGATAATGCCCTTGCAAACATAGTTTTTCTGATTCATAAAAAAGAGACACCGGTCATTGAAACATTCATGCAAAACCCTGCCCTTTTGCTGGGTGAGATAAAAACCCAGGATGACAGGGTGAATGGGTTGATAAGCTCCTTTCTCATGGACAGAGAAAAGGTTAAGGGATTCTTCCACCTCGCATACATTTATCAACCGGGAAACAGCGATTATTATACGGAGATAGAAAGGCTGCATAAAATCATCGAAGTAACTAATAAAAGGATAGTTGAACTGGAGGAAGGGGAGGAGAGAAAAAAATCAGAGATCCTTACGACCGCCATGGTTACCGCCGACCTTGAACCGGCTAACGTTATCTGCAGGGCTACCTCAGAAAAAATTCTATTGAATGGAGAGATGAGAAGCATCACAGAGGATGAGAAGACACGCTACCAGGAAAAGACCATCGTTCTTGAAGGAGCGCTGACTGTGAAAACGATGCCCGTTGTTAAGGAAAGAATTCTCTCGATCATCAATGCCATGGCAAAAATACAACCTTTTAAAAAGGACGAGAGGCTTTTTATCAATATTCCAGACACTTCTATCGTCGATGGGTCAATTGCAGCCTCGCTTGGCACTTTTTTCGCCAATACGCTCTCACGCTACAGGGGAATATCCCTGAACATCGGCCATGAGAACCGGGAGAAATTGAAAAATTCTCAGGCCTACTTCGCCATAGAGGACTTTGTCATAAAGGATCTGTAGGAGCATGGAAAAGGCTTAATAAAACGCCGAATGTAATGCAGCGGCTGGTAAAAATAACCCGGATGGGGAGGTTTCAAAGGAGAGGAGAATGAAGTTTGACAGCTTGAAGGCGGCAATCGATTTTGCCATTGAAAGGGAGAAGGAGGCTGCCAGGATTTACGAGGAGGCAGGTGAGGTTGAATCTGCGGCCGGCTCAAAGGAGATCTTCAGAGAGCTTGCCCGTGAAGAGAGAAAGCACAGGGAGTTTCTCGAAAACATCGAAAAGGAAGACGTGGGAAAAGGTGTCGGTGAGTACAAACTGAAGTGGATCAGTGACATGCATCGCAGCGATTACCTCGTAGACCTCAGGTACGAAAAAGGGATGGCCTACAGGGATATCCTTATACTTGCGATGAAGCGTGAGGAAAAATCCTTAAAGCTCTACAATGACCTTTTACGAAGTTCCACGATCGCTGCTCACAAGAAGCTTTTCAAAATACTGTGCCAGGAGGAGGCAAAGCATAAACTAAGGCTTGAGACCCTGTACGACGACTACATGGCTAAAATGGGAGACTGAAATGGAAGAACGATTGAGAACAATCTTTTCGTCCTTCACGGGCAGAGAGCGTGAGCTGATACCCATCTTACAGAGGGTACAGGAGGAGTACGGGTACCTTCCTGAGCCCGTACTGCTTGATATAGCCAGGTTCATCGGTGTGCCTGAAAGCCAGGTATACAGCGTTTCAACATTCTACGGGCAGTTCCGCTTCACCCCGAAGGGCAGGAGACATGTAATGGTCTGCCGCGGGACCGCCTGCCACGTGAGAGGATCCGCAAGGATACTGGAGGAGGTGGAGAAACGAATTGGCATCAAAGAGGGGGAGACCTCCCCCGACCTTGAATATTCACTGGAGACAGTTGCATGCATCGGCGCCTGCGGTCTTGCGCCGAATATGATGGTGAACGATGTAACTTATGGCCGGCTCACCAGGAAGAAGATATACGAGATATTCGGTCGAAAAGAAAAGGGAGAACCAGATGAACATCAGTAGGAGAAAAGTCTTCATCTGTCATGGCACAGGCTGTATTTCATCAGGGTCCATTGATATCAGAAAGGCGATCGAGGAAGAGTTGGAAAAATTACGGCTGAAAACCGTGGAGGTTGTACCAACAGGATGCCACGGATTCTGCCAGAGGGGGCCCATCGTCATCGTCGAACCGGAGGGCGTCTTCTACTCCGAGCTGAAACTTGAAGATGCCAGGGAGATCGTACACTCCCATCTGAAAAATAACAGACCCGTGGACCGCCTCTTCTATCGCGACCCTCTGACAGGACAATCCATCCCCTGCTACCGTGATATCGACTTTTATAAAAAGCAGGAGCGGATCATCCTGCAGAACTGCGGTCACATCAACCCTGAGAGGATAGATGACTATATAGCAGTAGAGGGGTATGCAGCACTAAGGCGCACCCTCAAAAATCTGGCGCCTGGAGATGTAATCGAAGAGATCAAGCGGTCCGGGTTGAGGGGTAGGGGTGGAGCGGGGTTCCCTACGGGTGTAAAATGGGAGCTATGCCACAATGCGCCCGGGGCGAAGAAGTACATGGTGTGCAACGCTGACGAGGGAGACCCGGGAGCGTTCATGGACAGAAGTATCCTTGAAGCCGATCCCCACAGCGTTCTCGAGGGGGTGATCATCGCTGGCTACGCGATTGGAGCGGATGAAGGATACATCTACGTCCGTGCAGAGTATCCGCTTGCGGTAAAGCGATTCAGGATAGCCCTTCGGCAGGCAGAGGAAAGGGGATTTCTAGGGAAAAACATACTGGGCAGCGGCTTCGATTTTAAAATGAACGTGATGGAGGGAGCAGGAGCCTTTGTCTGCGGCGAGGAAACTGCGCTGATAGCCTCCATCGAGGGGAGAAGCGGGAGGCCCCGTCCGCGCCCTCCATTTCCCGTCCACTCGGGACTGTGGGGCAGGCCAACCACAATTGACAACGTGAAGACCCTGGCAAGCGCAACGAGAATCATGCTGAGGGGCTCGGGGTGGTTTTCGAAGATCGGAATACAAAATTGCACAGGGACTGCGGTATTTGCCCTCACCGGGCAGGTTGCAAACATAGGCCTCGTCGAGGTCCCCATGGGCACGCCCCTGGGCAGGATAATCTTCGATATAGGCGGAGGAATACCCGGGGGCAAGGCGTTCAAGGCTGTTCAAACCGGCGGTCCCTCGGGCGGCTGTCTTCCCGCAAGCCACCTGAACCTCCCGGTCGATTACAGCTCCCTCACCGCCGCTGGATCGATGATGGGCTCAGGCGGTATGGTGGTTATGGATGAAGATACCTGCATCGTTGAAATCGCACGCTACTTCCTCGACTTTGCGCAGAAGGAGTCCTGCGGCGAATGTGTCCCCTGCAGGCTCGGCACAAAGCAGATGCTCGCCATACTGGAGGACATCACAAAGGGAAAGGGCACACCCGGGGACATCGATCTGCTTGAGGAACTTGCCCGGGGAATTAAGATCGGCTCGCTCTGCGGGCTTGGAAAGACCGCGCCGAACCCCGTTCTTACGACTATCAGGTATTTCAAGGATGAGTATGAAGCGCATGTAAAGTACAGGAAATGCCCGGCCGTTGTATGCAAGGAGATCATCTCATCTCCGTGCCACCACACCTGCCCGATAGGCCAGGAGGCTTCCACCTACATCGCCCTCATTGCCAGGGGACGCTACGATGAAGCCTTCGAGGTCATACTGAAAGACAACCCCCTTCCATCCGTCGTTGCCCGTGTCTGCCATCATCCCTGTGAGTCCAAATGCCAGGCAGGAAAATGGGCGGAGCCGATATCCATACGGGCCCTCAAGCGCTTCGCAACAGATTACGCTCTTGAACAGGGTTTGTATCCGAAAGAAAAGAACAACAGGAGCGGAGAGCTTGCAAACCTTGGAAAAATAGCAATAATCGGCGCCGGACCTGCTGGCTTGACGGCAGGCTACTTTCTGGCCCGCAAGGGGCACGATGTTACCATCTTCGAGGACTCTGAGGTCACAGGCGGTGCCCTTGCACTCTGCATCCCGGCCTACAGGTTACCGAGGGATATCCTTGCCCAGGACATAGAACTGATCAAAAGGGCAGGAGTTAAGATTCGCACTAACATCCGAATCGGGGAGGACATTGCCTTCAGCGAGCTTTTAAAAAACTACAAATCGGTGTTCATCGCTACAGGTGCTCACCGCTCCCGGAAACTGAGGATAAAAAATGAGGATGCGGAGGGCGTCCTGGATGCCCTTGAGGTGCTGAGGAACATCAACCTCGACAGGGAGGTAAGGATCGGAAAGAGGGTCGGTATCATAGGCGGGGGGAATGCAGCGGTGGACGTTGCACGGTGTGTGAAGAGGCTAAGGGATTGCGAATCCGTCACAATACTGTACAGGAGAACGAGGAGGGAGATGCCGGCTTTCGAGGAGGAGGTTGACGCTGCAATCGATGAAGGTATTGGAATCCGATTCCTGACAGCGCCGGTGGATGTCACTGCTGAAAATGGGAGGATAACCGGCATCAGATGCATAAGTATGGAGCTCGGCGAGCTGGACGAAAGCGGCCGGAGGAGACCGGTTCCCGTTGACGGCTCCGAGTTCGCCGTGCCTTTAGACACCCTCATCGTTGCCATAGGCCAGGACCCGGAGCTATCATTCCTGGGTAACGACCACGGCCTGAGGGTATCAAAATATGGCACCATCGAAGTTTCAAGAGAAACGTTTGCCACAAACCTGCCTGGGGTTTTCGCCGGGGGCGATGTTGTGACAGGGGCAAATACGGTAACCGATGCCATGGGTCACGGCAAGGTGGTTGCCGGGATGATTGACAGGTACCTGAGGGGGGAGAGCATCTCAAGGGAGTACATGCTCACGAGACCCTCCCTCTACGTTCCGCCTGTCGAGCTTACCGATGAAGAGATTGAGGAGGCGAAAAGACCCCAAACACCTTGCATACCCGTTGTTGAAAGGGCTTACAACTACACTGAAGTTGACATGAACTTCACCGAGGAAACAGCAGTCGGAGAGGCGCGACGCTGCCTGAGGTGCGACCTTGAAACCGAGGATGCACAGAAGTGGCTCAAAGAGAAACAGCTTGTCGAGGTGGAACAAGATGGATGAGATCACGCTTACAATCGACGGACAGCCAGTATCTGCACGAGAAGGAATGACAATACTGGAGGCGGCCCTCGAAAACGGCATCTACATCCCGCATCTCTGCTATCACCGGGATCTACAGCCTGCAGGATACTGCCGCCTTTGCATGGTTGAGGTTGAGAAAAGCGGGCTCGTTACCTCCTGCAACACACCTGTCGAATCGGGAATGGTCGTAAGAACTGAGGGCCAGGAGGTAGAAAGGGTGCGCCGCACCGTGGCCGAGCTTCTCGTCCTGAACCATCCCTTGGACTGCCTTGTTTGTGAAAAGAACACGAACTGTGAGCTTCAAAAGGTGGCTCAGTTCATCGGCATCGATGAGGAGCGCCTTAACAGGATGAGAAAATCGTCAAGAGACTTTCAGGTAGATGCGTCAAATCCGTTCTTCATCTACGACCCTGAAAGGTGCATTCTCTGCAGCATCTGCATACGGGCGTGCAGGGAAATACCAGGCGTTGGCAATCTCGATTTCGCCTTCCGGGGCTACAATACGGTGGTTTCTACCTTTGCTAACAAGCCCATGATTTCATCGAGGTGCGTTTCCTGCGGTGAATGTGTCGTCCGCTGCCCGGTCGGCGCACTGAAACCCAGAGAGATACCCGTCCCCTCCCGCACGGTTAAGACCATCTGCCCCTACTGCGGTGTGGGATGCGGTATCTACCTCGGCATAAGGGGAAACAGGGTTTTGAGTGCACAGGGTGATGAGGATAACCCCGTGAACAGGGGGCGGCTCTGCGTGAAGGGGCGCTACGGGCATGAGTTCATCAACCATCCAGAACGTCTGACGACTCCCCTTATCAAAAAAAATGGGGAGTTTGTAACCGCTACCTGGGATGAGGCGCTGACGCTCATAGCGGATAAGCTCTCAAAATACCATGGCGATGAGTTTGCCGCCATCTCGTCAGCCAAGTGCACGAACGAGGAAAACTATCTCTTCCAGAAGTTTATCCGCACCGTCATGGGAACGAACAACATCGATCACTGCGCCCGGCTCTGCCACGCCCCTTCTGTAGCAGGCCTTGCCCAGAGCCTCGGGAGCGGGGCGATGACGAACTCCATCAATGAGATCGTCGACACGC
>CAZPCG010000120.1:0-6361 GCA_964584875.1 uncultured Spirochaetota bacterium | reverse complement strand
ATGATGTAAATACCGAGCCCTCGCTCCTTGGCTGTGGAAAAGTGCTCATCCAGATCAACCTCTTCCTGCTCTATGGGATTGAACCGCTCCCCCTCATGCTCGTAGGTAACGATGAATTTCCTCCCATCACACCTGCATTCAATGGTAAATCCCCTGTCCGATGCGCTACCGAGGGAATGCTCGATGATGTTCGCGCTCCATTCATCGCATGATATCTCTATCTTCGTGATGTCCAATTCATCCGCTCCCGCCTCCTTAGCCTTTCTGGATATGAAGTCACGGGCTTTCGAAAGATACATCAGATCCGCCTTCAAAACCATCTTCTCTTGTTTCATCGCTTCAATCTCCATCAATCTAAATGAAGGAATCATTTCTCATGCGGGATGGGCAATTCCCCCCCTGTCAACCCGTATAATACCTCTGCACGAAGAACACCTGAACTTCCCCTGCTTCGAGGCCACGAGCTTCCTGTGGCAATGGGGACATGAAATGACAGCCGGAAAGACTCCCATTCCCCCAGCAGCATTCACCTTCGAAAGCTTCGATGTTGAGCTTTCAGTTGAAATGGCAGGGGATGCACGCCTTGCAGAAGATGCACCTCTGGACGCAGCCCTCCCAGACCCGCCGGGGGGTTTTCGTTGGGACGCAGCCCTTTTTCCCTGCATAGGGGTCGATCGGGCTTCGGTTCCACGCTCTACCAATCTGAGAGCCCCATCAAGGTCGTGGGCTATCTTGAAGAACCTCGTGAAACCGAGGAGATGAAAGACTTCCGTGACCTTGTTCTGCAGACCGAACAACACCATGTCACCCTTCTTCTTTTTAAGCTGTTTGAAGAAGGAGGTGAAGGCGCCGATCCCGGTGCTGCTTATGTAATTGAGACCGCTGCAATTGAAGAGTATGGTGTCTACACCGGCGCTGATGAGCGAGTTTATATGGTTTTGAAAATCAGGCGAGTTGTAGGTATCGAGGTACCCATCAAGGATGAGCTGTACCATGCTCCTGTTGCCGCCAACCTGCATCGGTGTTATTTTCAGTGAATCTTTTATGACTATATCTTCCATAAATGATCCTATCCTGCTGCTTGCTCTAAGCCGAATATATTACTATTATAGAATATTTAAAGCATTTTTTCATTCCTCATTCGCCCCGGCGTGCTCAGTGTACCTTCATCACGAGGAGCGTCATATCGTCATGCTGCTCTGCTTCACCGGTAAAGGAAAGCACATTCTGCATGATCATTCTCGCTATTTCCCCTGATTCCCGTTCCGGGATACCTCCCACAACATCGGCAAGCCTTTCCATGCCGTACTCCTGCCCCTCTCTGTTCCGCGCTTCATGAATCCCATCGGTGAAGAGCAATAGAATATCCCCCTTCTTCAGCCGCAGCGGGTCCTCCTCCTGGTACATGAAGTCGGGCATTACGCCTATAGGAATGGACTGCTCCCGGGGACTGATGAGAGAGCAGCTCCGCTTCGCAGCCCTGTAAACCAGTATCGGGCCGTACCCCGCATTTGCGTATCGAAAGATCCTCTTTTTTGGGTTAAAGGTGCCGAAAAGCAGCGTTGCAAACCGATCATCCGCAATGTCCTGAGCAAGGGTGCTGTTCATAAGTGTCACGACGCGTGAGGGATCGTTCACCCCTGAACAGACGAAGGATTTGAATAGCGTTCGTATCATGATCATCATCAGCGACGCCGGCACCCCTTTTCCTGCAACATCGCTTACGATGAGACCGTAGGTTTTATCAGAGATTTCCATGAAATCGTAATAATCCCCTCCCACACGTGCAGCAGCTCTGTAAAAGCCGTCAATCGACAGATCTGACGTCTCAACACCACTCTTGGGAATTAAATCCTGCTGGATGTTCCGCGCTATGTCAAGCTGCTCCTCGAGCTTGGCCTTTTCCTCCATCTCCTTCTGGTATACGAGGAGTCGTGCGGTCATCCTGTTGAACTCACCGGCAAGAAGTCCTATCTCATCACGTACTTTCACCTGAATCCGGTGTTCCAGGTTCCCTCCACCGATGATATTAGCCCCTCTTGCAAGAACCTTTATCGGCTTTATAGTAATTGTGGCCATGAGGACTGCGCTCCCGATACCGGCAATGATAGTTATCAGGGTGATTACAATTGTGCTGAGGATGCTGGAGCGCCTTGCCTCTTTGATGGCGGCAAAGATGCTCCCGGTTGAATACCCAAGCCTTGCCGTGCCAATTCTCCTGCCCGCAAATGTAACAGGAGAGGATAGGTCGTAGCTTGCAGCCAGGTCATCGGATGAAAACTCTGGACTGACAAGCATCCTTTCGGACTGGATTGCCTGAATGCTGAACACATCATCTTGGATTTTTCCCCTCTCCTGTATATCGGAGTGCGCCACAACCCTGCCATCCGTATCGAGTATCATGGCGTGCTCAATATCCTCATTCTCCATCATCTTTGCAATTACTGAGAGGAGAAGGAGTTCATCATTGTTCAGGATTCCTTCACGTGCTACGCCTGTCATGTTCTCAAGGGAGAGCATGGCCTTATCCATCATCTGCTCTGCAAGCGCCCTCTTCTCATGGCCAATTGTGACAACGCTCAGCACACTGCTGATACTCAGGGTTATTATAAGAACCAGGGCGCCGAACATAAGGCTGAACTTTAAGCGGAGTCCAGGTCCCTTGCCCGGAGGCGCAGCAATTTCTTCAGCTTTTTCCATGGGCTCTCCTCCTCCAGCTGCCCTTCGCCTTCTCTGCACTCGGGCAGTGATGTAAAACGAACTGAAGAACAGTATGCCTAAAACTGCAAAACACGCTATTAGGATGAGAGGTTGTTCCCTGTATACCCGAGCCAGAAAAACCCTGAATGGACGTGCAGGGACTTCAAAAGCCTCTCCCTCCCGGGGTCCGACAGCCTCTTCTACCTCTTCGGATGGCGGTGGAGGTCTCAGGCTGAATGCCAGGCGGACAGGCTCACCCACGTTGCCCGCCCTGTCGACCGCTGCAACATGAAAGTACCAGCTACCGCCCTCAAGATCTTGATACTGAACCGAAGGCTCCGATGTGAGAATGCTCCTTTGAAGCTCACCTGCCTCTTCCCTCGTGAGGCTGTAGGTGTATCCTGCCACATCATCCCCACCATCCGTCCACCGGAACAGCGGCGTATTACCCTCCAGATACCCCTCCTGATCAATGGGGGGTAGGATCATGCGAGGCTGCGAGGGTGGCGTTCTGTCTGAAATAAAAGGGATGGTTATCATTTTTGAGTAATTTCCCGCTATGTCCTTTGCCCTCAGGTGGAGATAGTACATTCCTTCCTCGGGAGCGAACAGCTTCAGCCTCATGCTTCCTGCAGGGAGATTGACAATCTCAGGAGTTGCGGTCTCCTCCCTGCCGAAGACGTAGCAGTAACCCTCAAGGCCGGAGGAATCAGCCGGCTGTTCCCACTTCACAGTTTCTCCGCCAAGCCCGATATATCTCTCTTTTAGTGAAAGCGGCCGGGGAGCCGGAACGTGCCTGTCAGGGCCAATGTGGGCCACACCGCGGCGGTCATGGAACAAAACGTGCAGCTCACCATCCCTTACTACCGGCATATAGTTGAACACATCAGTGCCTATAACCGGAATCGGTCCAAACTCTTCAAATCCCCCATCCCCCTTTCCCGCATAGCCTACTCTCCTCCTGCCCTCCCGTTCTTCGAGGTAAAAGATGAGAAGCCTCCCATCTATCCGGAGAGCGCGGGCATGATGGGCGTTGAAAATCGCTGAGTTCACCCTTACAGCATCAGAGCTGGGGGCCCCATTCAGGTCATACTCCCTGTAGTATATCCCCCATACACCACCTCGATCGCTTTCCCAGAGCAGGGCAAGCCGCTCTTCATGCACAGCAAGCTGTGGCATTACGTCTTCACCGAGTGCGCTGCCCGTTATATTGACCGGTGTAGCCCATTCTGACCTCACGTCCATGTTTTTTGATAGGTATATGTCAAATACCGGCTGGGCCTTCTCCGAAAGCGGTCTGGACTGCCACGCTGCAAAGTAGCTGCCACGGTGCACTGTGAAGAATGGAAAAAAAGAGCCGGCAAGCCCCCGGGCAATCACGTATGGGCCGTCCCAGGTTTCCCCTCGATCTTCTGAAATCATGTAGAAATGGTCTATTCTCCTCCCCTCGCTCTGGGTGTGAAAGGAGAGAATCATGGTAGACCCTGAGGCAAACAGCAGGGGTTGAAAACTGAGCTCACCGGGTTTCTCAACCTCCCGTTCCCTTGTCCAGCTCTTCCCCCCATCTCCACTTTTTGTGAAAAAGGCACCTCCCCGGATGGTACTCCAGACGCAGTACAGCACCCCATCCAGTGAAATGGCGTCAAACTGCGGGTAGAAATCCTCTGTAATGTCGATCCCCCCCGTAACGGAAAACGGGCCCTCATAGTTTTCAAAGTCCCCTGTTACAAGCACCGCGATTGCAGAATGCACTTTCCCTCTCGTCAAAAAGAAGAGGAAATAGCGGCCGCCATGCTCAACGACAGTAAAGTCGGAAACCGCAGCTTTTTGGGTGCTCTCCATGAAGTAGCGGGGATTATCCCAGTAGTAGGCAAAGGCCTCTCCCATTGAGGGATAAAACATGGAGAGATAAAACATGAGTAAAAGGCAGTACAGGGTTTCCCTCATGAGCTCCCCTTAGCCCCGGATATCTCAAGCCTCTTCAGCGCCCGCTCTATGTTCGCCCTGGCCACATCATTGGAAGGATCGAGCATGAGCACCTTTTCCCATTCCGTGATCGCCTCTCTGTACAATTCATTTATAAAATAGTGAACCCCATCAAGGTAATGTTTCTTTATCCGTATCCTCAGCTCCTCATCTCCCCCTCCGGACTGATCGGCACGGGAGGCTTCGGCCTTCTTGAGATTTCTCAGCCTGGTCTCAACCCTCGACAGGAACAGGCGTGCATCCACAAGATCGGGGTTCAGCTCCACCGCTTTACTTCCAGCCTGAAACGCCTGCTGGAGCTGCTCTTTCCTGTAAAAATCAAGAGCAGACTCATAGTACTGATCAGCTTTACGTCTGTTCTCATCGCTGATCCGTGGTTTTGATTTTTCTGATGAAGCTTTCTCGAGGCTGGCAAGGAGGTCCCTGGTATCCCTGAAATCCGGTCTCATCTCAAAAACCAGCCTGAGCTTTGCGGAAGCCTCGGCGCCCTTCCCAAGGGAAAGCAGATGTTTTGCATCGTTGTAAATCCCCACTAAAATTTCACCTGCCAGAGCGGGGTCGGTCTTTGAGAGGGCTTTCGTCAGGTTTACTCTGGCCTCCTCGTTTTGTGGAAAAATGAGGAGGATCTCCTCCCAGTACCTGATGGAGTCGCTGAAGCGTCCCTCATCATAGGACCTGTGTCCAAGGCGCGAAAGATTGCGAATGAGCCTGTAGAAGGGTGAGGCGATTGGAACTACTTTCTCCTCCTCTTTTTTCAGCGCAATACTGCTCCGGAGGATGTACTCCCTGATCTGGGTGTTCTCCGCATCTATCCTGAGCCCCTCTCCAAGCACCTTCAGAGACTCACGGTAGCGGTTCAGGTTGTAGTACTTGATACCTTCCCGCAGGTAGCCAGCCACCTGCTCGGTTGCCTGCTCCCTCTCCCTCTCCTCCCTGCGCCTTACCGTCTTCGTGATCGCATCGATGTAGCGCCGTGCTTCTTCAACCCTGTAATTCATCGCAAGGGCATTCTCGAACTGATCGAGGGATTCATCGTAGCGGCCCTGCTCATAAAGCGCCACCCCGAGATCGAAGTACCCTCTCGCCACAAGGAGCAGCTTCTCCCTCTCCCTCTCCTTGAAGGATATTTTCGAAAGATACAGCAAGGCTTCATTATCACCCGGAACAATTACCAGAAGCTTTTCCCACATAAGCCTCGATTCCTGAAGCTCATCCCTGTTGAAGTGCGAAGCTCCTTCGGCCCTTAGCGGTGCAACCCTCCTCTCAATCTCCTCCATCCCCCGTTGAAGAAGGGTGCTGAGCGCCCTATCTTTTGGACTGCTTTTGCTCCGTACATAGCTGAACTTTTCATATGCCTTTGCTGTATCTCCCTCTTCAAGGAACCTGAATCCCTCTTCAAGGCCCCTGTTTAGCTCCTCAAAGCGCCTGAGCGCCTCCTCGACAAGAGCCTGAACCTCCTCATTCAGGGGATCAAGCTCCAGGGCATGGCCCCACCTTTCAACTGCACCGAGGTAGTAATGCTCCTCGAAGTACCGTTTCCCCTCCTCGATGTACTGCACGACCATCCCTGCAGAATCATCCTGAGCCCTGGAAGATAGCAATCCTGACAGGAGATTCATGAAAAGCATGAGAAAGATGAACGCTTTTCCAGGGGATAACCTTTTCCTGCTACATT
>CAZPCG010000119.1:1540-6400 GCA_964584875.1 uncultured Spirochaetota bacterium | reverse complement strand
CCGGACATACTCAATACCTGTAAATTCTTCATGTATGCGGGCATATACGTCGATCACCTGGCTGACATACTCTCGGCCCTTACCGGCTGGGATATTGACGGAGAGGAGCTTTTGAAGGTCGGGGAGAGGGTTTTTAACCTGCAGAGGATGTTCAATATCCGTGAAGGTTTCAGCCGCGAGGATGATCTTTTGCACGAGAGGGTGAAGAAGAAGCCTGCTTTCGGGATATACTCCGGTGAGGAGAGATGTGCGATTCAGGACTTTGAGGGGATGCTTGATGAGTACTACGAGGCAAGAGGCTGGGACAGGGAAACGGGGAGGCCGCTGAAATCGAAGCTTGTGGAACTTGGTCTTGAGGATGGATGTTGAAAAGTTTAGGCTCATCCGGAATAGGAGTACCTGGTACCAATCTATTAAGGAAATATTGAATGGCCGTTGGGAGGCGAAGCCGAAGCCGAAGTTTCGAGCCAAGCGAAGCAAACTCCATGAGAGATTATGTAATTATCATTATCATTGGGATTGCTTCGTCAGTCGCCTTCGGCTCCTTCCTCGCAATGACAACCAGCTTAATCTCTACTCGGTATAAAATCGCATAAGGTACGCATCATTTGGATGAGCCAAAGTTTATTGATTGTTTATAGCGTGGCGGCCTTAACTAACATGGCAGGGCACAGATGATATAGAAAAGAACTTTTTAAAAATGTTTTGAACAAGGTTTTATGATGAAGGTAACAGTAAAGCTGTACACTATTCTGAAGCAGTACGGGGAAGGAAAGATTGCTCAGGATGATACCCTCTCTCTCCCTGAAAACCAGACCCTCCGCGGTCTTTCTTCTTATCTGGGCATACCTGAGAAGCTCGGAAAGGTATTCCTCGTGAACGGTATGCCAAGAGAAAAGGATTACCCCCTGCACGAGGGCGATGAGGTAAAAATCCTCTCTTTCATCGGTGGGGGATGATGGATGCATCGATTTCCCCTGAAAAACCCAAAACCTGATTTTGATCATCTCCTCGAAGTGCTTGCCGGACGAAGGCAGCCCGAGAAGGTGCTTTTTGCTGAGATGCTCATCGATGAGGAGATAAAGAAGTACATCGTTGAGAACCTATTCTGCGAGGTGAATTATCCACCAACTGCGACCTTTGGGGGAGGTAGGACAAGCGTCCCGCTTGTCGGGTGTGGGAATGAAACAAGCCCTGTCGATTACAGGGAGCAGAAGGAAGACTCTGCGAGGTACTACAGGCAGCTCATCGACTTTTACCACCGGATGGGCTACAGCTTTGTTGCCGATTATGAGTTCCTGGTGAACTTTCAGTCTTTCAACACCGTCGCTCGGATAGGGAGAGACCCCGATACGACCCAGTTTGCCAGGAGTGAGAGGCACTGGGCACAGGAGGGGAAGGGTGTCATTGGGTCATGGGAAGATTTTGAGAGGTTCCCCTGGAGAGAGGCACAGAGGCTTGTGGAGAGCTATGGAGAGCATCTTGAGTTCCTGGGTAAAAATCTACCGGATGGGATGAAGCTTGCCGTCGTGGGATCGGTTCTGGAACAGGTCATGGAGTGGATTCTCGGATATGAAGGAGTGCTGTACAACCTGTACGATGATCCAGAGCTTGTTGAAACAACGTTCAACGAAGTCGGCAGGCTGGTCTATGATCTGTATTCGATCGCGGCGCCGATGGACGCTGTGGGGGTGATCTGGCACGGGGATGATATTGGCTATAAAAAAGCCACTATTCTATCGCCGGGACATCTGAGGAAGCTTGTTTATCCCTGGTTTCAGAAGTATGCCGCAATTGCTCACAGCACCGGGAAACCCATATGGTACCATGCATGCGGCAACAAGGACCAGGTGATGGAGGATCTGATCCAGGAGATCGGTTTCGACGCCCTTCACTCATTTGAGGATTCAAGCAATCCGGTAACCGAGTACAAGAGAAGGTACGGCAAAAAGATCGCACTTATGGGAGGGGTGGATGTCGACAGGTTAACCAGACTGGATGAGGAGGAGCTTCGGGGTTATGTGAGAAACATACTTGAAGTGTGCATGCCTGGTGGACGCTATGCCCTTGGCTCAGGCAACTCGGTGTGCAACTATGTACCGGTAAAGAATTACCTCATCATGCTGGATGAAGGGCTGAGCTATATGTGAAGTACTTTTGTTTGAGGGGTTAATACCAAAACCCTCAATAATAGAATTAAATGATTGTGTCTTTAGTTTCACATTAAATTCAGGTCTTCATATTGAATGGTAATCTCAATGCTTGAGGAATCCTCTCCCCCTGTAAAGGGGGAGAGGATGTTTAATGCTTTGTAAAATATGTTAGGAAAGGAGCTTAGATGAGAGTAATTGACATCACCGGACCAATATACAACGGGATGTGGTATTTCGGTGATCCATGGCCACGTTTTCACTTTAAAACGAGGTACCACAAGCTCGAAGCCGTTGGGATCACGGCTATGATCGAGGATTTCGAGGGCATGGGTGGGCACACCGGGCTGCACATAGAAACCCCTGCAACCGGTATAGGGTATGATAAATCTTACCCTCTGAGCGATGTTCCTGTGGAGAAGCTGGTCAACGTTGATGCCTACGTCCTCTATATCCCCCATGAAGCCCTCCCGATCAAGGATGGAAAGCCATATATCTCCCTTGAAGCACTGAGGGATGCCGAAAAGGATGAAATCCCGGAAGGTTCGGTCATTCTGATCGGGACAGGCTACGGGAAAAACTGGGACAGGGATGATTACCTTGCGAAGTCCTGGTTTATAAAGCGTGAGGCGATGTACTACATCATAGATAAAAAGCCTTTTCTCCTCGGTGTGGATGCCACGGATTTCGAGAACTGGGTGAAACCGGAGAGGTTCTTCGAGCGCTTCTTCAACTCCAATTTACTTTTAATGGCCCCCTGCATCAACCTTGAGCAGATCACCCGGTTCAAGGTCAAGCTTACCGCCCTTCCTCTTAAGATAAAGGGTGCTGCAATATGCCCCACCAGGGCTGTTGTTATTGAAGAGTAGATGTAGTTCCTCTGATTACTATCGATGAATTAGCCCCATAATTACTAAAATATGCGAATTTCAGGTAATTATGTTATATAATTAATGTAATGTAGGGAATTGATAAAAACTATGGGAAAAGAAATGGGGTTCAAGGTACTCGTTGTAGACGATGATTGCGGAATTCTGGAGACCCTTTCGGATTTACTCACCCTTCGGGGATTTGAAAATGAAACCTCTATGAGTGGAAGGGAAGCTTTAGAAAAGCTTTCAGTATCGGATTTTGACCTTGTACTTCTCGATCTTAAGATGCCAGATGTGGACGGGCTTGAAGTTCTCAGGGAGATAAAAAAAATTGACAAATACATTTCTGTAGTAATGATGACCGGTTATGGGACCATCGAGACTGCGGTTAAGGCGATGAAGCTCGGGGCCGATGATTACCTCCTTAAACCTTTAGGGTCTATCGATGAGCTAATTGTCATCATGAGGAGGTTTGAGAAGCTAAGCGAGCTTAAGAATGAAAACAGGTTCTTTAAAGAGCAGCTTGATCTTTCCTTTGATATGAGCAACATCATCGGTCGAAGCAGAAAGATGATCAAGCTCTTCCAGTTGATAAGAAAGGTTGCCCCGTTGAGCAGTACTATCCTTATCGAGGGGGAGAGCGGTACGGGTAAGGAGTTAATCGCCCGGGCGATCCATAGAAATAGCCTCCGATCGGAGAAGCGCTTCGTAGCGATCAACTGTGGTGCACTACCGGTAGAATTACTTGAGAGTGAACTATTCGGCCATGAGAAGGGAGCTTTCACAGGAGCGATCCGCACCAAGCGGGGTTATTTCGAGGTGGCGGACGGTGGGACGATATTCCTGGACGAGATAAGTGAGATGAGTCTACCCCTTCAAGTGAAGCTCTTAAGAGTTTTACAGGAGAAGAAGTTCAATAGGGTTGGAGGAACCGAAGAGCATACTTCAGATGTGAGAATTATCACCTCCACCAATAGGAACCTCGAACAGGAAGTGATAAATAAACGCTTCAGGGAGGATTTATACTACCGGATAAATGTGATAAAGATTAGTGTCCCCCCTTTAAGGGATCGGCGGGAGGATATCCCATACCTGCTCAACTTTTTTCTGGGCAAGTACTCTAAAGAGTTCAGTAAGGATGTGAAGGGTATTTCTCCCCGGGTGTTGGATGCCCTGGTGAGCCATTCCTGGGAGGGCAATGTACGCGAGCTTGAGAATGTGGTGGAATATGCAGTCGCCATGGCCGAAGGAGAAGAGATCACCCTTTTTGACCTTCCCTCTCATGTATTCGGGGCGGAGTTAGGTTTGGGTAAGTCCTTTCCCTATGTCCCGTTTGTCGAAGCAAAGAGGATATTTGAGCGGAACTACCTTGAAAACATGTTGATAAAGACGAAGGGTAACATGACCGAGGCCTCCCGTTTGACATCTATCCCGCGTCAGAACCTCTACAATAAGATCAGAAGGTACGGCTTAGAACCTGGCAAATACCGCTAAAATCCATCCCTCTGATTAACCTCCTCTTTCGAAAAATGTGGTGTAATAATTCTTTGACACATTATTTTTTTTGTTACACTTTTTTAATAATCCTGCTTTGCAATTAAAGTGTAGTTCTACCCTGTTACGATTCATCAATTTAATACCCATCTTTGTAATTCTTGCCATAAAGTCTTGAAGCATTTTTAATTCAAGTAATGTCAATAACATAGGGGAGCATGGGTCATAACGGGCCCTGGATGCCAATCGTTTTGGTGGGATTGATCGCCCTTATCACTGATGTCATCATGAATCCTTTTTGGTATGGATTGTGCATATAAATAAAAGGATAACCCTTTATTCCC
>CAZPCG010000119.1:0-1530 GCA_964584875.1 uncultured Spirochaetota bacterium | reverse complement strand
ATCCATGGGAGAGGAGGTGAAAGGCGATGGCTGTTGGGAAATCCATGGGAAAGGAGGTGAAAAGCGATGGCTGTTGAGAAATCAATAGGGTCCTCCAGCCTGGTTGAGGTGATTGACAGAATCCTCGACAAAGGCGTGGTGGTCGATGCCTGGGTAAGGGTTTCACTGGTTGGCATAGAGCTGCTTGCAATTGAAGCCCGAGTCCTGGTTGCATCGATCGAGACTTACCTGAAGTACGCCGAAGCGATAGGCCTTACCACAACAGCAGCGGCTACGGCCTAGGTTTCTGTCGGAGAGGTAAGGGGGACCCTTGCCGCGGCATCCTTACCTGTGGAGAGATACTCTCAAGAGGTAAGCATACCACGCCAAGGTTCTCCCCGATATTTTTGTATATTTCAGATTTTAAACCAGAGTCTCAAAGAAAATTGTAAGGAGGTTTATAGAGATGGAAATTGCAGATGAGATGAGAGAGTTAGTGAAGGAGATTATCTCTTCATACGAATCTCGTGTGGAATCGGTGACAGCAATCACCGAAATTACCAATGAGATGCTCGAAGATTTCAAGAATAAGCGAAATGAGATGGCATCGAAGCTGAGGGAGACTCTCGCCAATGGGGAATCCCTGAGGAGAAAGGATTTCGATAACATGATGAAAGCAATAGTTTCTCAAGGAGAAGAGAGGGAGAATTTAATCAAGGAAATGCTAAAGAATTTTCTCCATGAGCACCAGCAGATGGCAGCCAGTTTAAGGGAGAATCTCTCCAATGGAAGGCCCATACGGACCGAGGAGTTTCGTTCGATGATAGAGGGGATCCGTACCGGTCAACTTGAGAAGAAGAAGGAAGTACGCACCCTGCTGGAAAATTATCGCAAAGAGCAGCAGATACTTGCAGATGAGCTGCGGAAGCTTCTCTCCAAGGGCGAATCCTTGAGGATCAAAGATTTTAAAGATATGCTCCAGAGTATCAGGGAGGAGAAGAGAGGGCGAGAGAAAGAGGTTAGCCGGATGCTTGCGGGCTTTCGCAATGAGGTAGAAGAGGCAGCCTCCGCCTGGAGGGAGCTTTCCTCCAAGCAGGGGGGAGCATTAAGGTGGGTAAAACCGGCAACCGGCAAACAGAAAATAGGCAAGCCGAAGGTCAGGAAGGCCCCCGAAAGGGAAGCAGCTATAGAGAGGCAACCGGCTGCAGTTGAGGCCGCTTCAAAGGAGAAAGCTTACTTTGTGGAAAAGGAGCCGTTGTTGGAGCCGAAGGTCAGGAAGGCCCCCGAAAGGGAAGCAGCTATAGAGAGGCAACCGGCTGCAGTTGAGGCTGCTTCAAAGGAGAAACCTCACTTTGTGGAGAAGGAGACTTTGCTGGGTAAGATGTCTTGAACCTTGACAAGAGCGATGAAGAACCCTTTTGAAGCAGAGTAAGGCGGAAAAGGAAGGACTACCTACCACTTAAAAGGACAGAACAGGGTAAAGGTTCATATCCGGGTAAAAGACAGGAGAAAGAAAAGGGGGTGAAAAATGGCTACGGTTAATTGCGCATT
>CAZPCG010000118.1:0-6405 GCA_964584875.1 uncultured Spirochaetota bacterium | reverse complement strand
CCAATGTGTTCAGGATCTTCTACCGGGGGAAGAATGGAGGAAAGATTCCCGAAGGCACAGGTGTTGGTCTTGCCATCGTGAAGAGGATAGTTGAGCAGCACGGGGGGACGGCCCAGGTGAAGAGCGTGCCTGGTGAGGGTACAACCGTCCTCGTCGAGCTTCCGCTGCACCGCTGAATCATTGTATCACGGAGTTTAATATTCCCGCTCCTTCCTTCTGTCAATGACCCTCTGAAGTTTCATTCCCCTTTTAATGGTGCGCGGTTCAACCAGGGTCACCTTTGGAATAAAATCGAGCCTGTCTTTCACCACCCCGATGACGACATGCTCCAGCTCGGTGAGTTTCTTCATCTCATCGTCGAATATCTCCTGGGATACCTCGACCTGTATCTCCAGCACGTCGAGGTTGTCCTTCCTGTCGATGCAGAGCAGGTAGTTTGGTGTTTTTCCAATCACCTCGGTGAGTATCTGCTCGAACTGGGAGGGGAACATGTTCTGCCCGTTCAGTATGATCATGTCGTCGACCCGGCTAAAGACGCGCGCCATTTTTATGAATGTTCTGCCACAGGGGCATAGGGCGGCTGCGAGGCTTGTTCTGTCACCGGTTCTGTAGCGTATGAGGGGGTAGGCTTCCTTCGTGATGGTGGTGATCACAAGCTCCCCCTCCTCTCCCTCGGGGAGGTTTTTCCCCGTATCCGGGTCGATGATCTCGGGGAGGAAGTGATCTTCGCATAGGTGAAGCCCCTTTTTCTCCTCGCATTCGTAGGAGACCCCCGGGCCTATCACCTCGGTGAGTCCGTAGTTGTCGGTTGCAGTAACCCCCAGCTCCTCCTCTATCTCTTTTCTAAATGATTCGCTCCACGGCTCAGCCCCGAAGAGTGCCTTGCTCAGGGCAAACTCCGCAGGGGAGATAGATTTCTCCTCGATGATCTCGAGGATCTGGGCGGCGAATGTCGGGGCGCTTGCCAGTGCTGTTGTGCGGTAATCCCTCATGATTGTGATCTGGGTTTCTATATTGGCATCGGAGCTCGGGATGACGGAGGCGCCGATCCTTTCGGCTCCGTAGTGAAAGCCAAGCCCCCCGGTAAAAAGGCCGTAGGGAAAGCATATCTGAATGATGTCATCTCTCATCACCTTGCCCGCCGAGAGTACCCTTGCGGTTAGTTCCGTCCAGTGCTCGATGTCATTCCTGGTGTAGCCGACGATGAGGGGCTCGCCTGTTGTACCGGAGGTTGACTGCATCCGTACCACTTCCCGCAGGGGAACGGCAAACATGTCGTAAGGGTATGCTACCCTCAGAGTCTCCTTGGTGGTGAAGGGTATCTTTTTCAAGTCCTGTAGAGAGCCAAGCTCCAGCGGGTCGAAACCGATCTTGTTAAACAGGTTGTGATAGTAGGAGACGCGCCGGTATACCCGCCCCAGCGTCTGCTGCAACCTCTCCAGTTGCAGCTGTTCAAGTTCAGAACGTGACATAGTCTCGTTTTTTTCATTCCAGATCGGCATACCGCACCCCTTTAAAGGTTTTGTATGCAGTCATTCCCCGCCGAGGTAAGCCCGTATGACCTCCTTGTTGCTCAGAAGCTCTTCCCTCTCACCGGAGAGGATGATCTGTCCGGTTTCAATTACGTAACCTCGCTGGCAGATGTCGAGGGCAAGCTTCGCATTTTGCTCAACGAGGAATATCGTGAGCTGACTCTTTTCTCTCAGTTCGTGGAGCGTGTTGAATATGCTCACAACGACCTTTGGCGCAAGTCCCATGGATGGCTCGTCGAGGAGCAGCAGCTTCGGCTCGGACATAAGGGCTCTAGCTATTGAAAGCATTTGCTGCTCTCCGCCCGACAGGGTCCCAGATAGCTGCTTTTCCCTGCCGCTCAGGGAGGGGAAGAGTTCGAAGATCCATTCGATTTTCTGTGGTATCGTTTTCCGGTTTCTGAAGCTGTAAGAGGGGTATGTCCCGAGCATGAGGTTGTCCATGACGGTCATCGGGTAGAAGAGCTGCCTCCCTTCCGGCACCAGAGCTATTCCCGATTTCACAATGTCGGAGGCCTGCATCCCCATGATCTCCCTCTCCTCGAAAAGTATGGACCCGGTTGCACGGGGCATGAGGCCCACGATTGTTTTGAGGAGCGTGGATTTTCCGGAGCCATTTGCCCCTATGAGTGTGATGATCTCCCCTTTCTCAATGTGCAGGGAGACGGACTTCAGCGCACAGATCGACTCGTAGTATGAGCGCACAGAACGTACCTTGAGCATCCCCTTTATGCAAACCCCTTTCCAAGGTATACGGCCACAACCTTCTCGTCCCTCTGTATCTCGTGGGGGAGCCCTTCTGCGATCTTTTCACCGAAGTTGAGCACTACGATTCTTTCGGAGATCTCCATGATAAGGTCCATGTCGTGCTCAACGATGAGAATGGTGATGCCAAGTTCCCGAATCTTGTAGATGGCATCGATGAGATTTTTTGTCTCGGTGATGTTTAAACCTGCGGCAGGCTCATCGAGAAGGATGAGCTCGGGTTCGCCTGCCACGGCCCTTGTAATCTCAACGATACGCTGCTTCTCGAAGGGTATTTCATGTATATTTTTATCCTTTAGGCCGTAGATGTTCATGAACTCGAGCCAGTAGGAGGCCCTCTCACAGATTAGTTTCTCTTCCCGTCTGTATTTCCTGGCGCTCACAGCGCAGGTGAAAAGACCTGACTGCGAAAGGGTGTACCTGCCCATCATGACGTTTTCGAGCACATTCATGTTCGAGAAGAGCCTGAGGTTCTGGAAGGTTCTGGCAATACCGAGATAGGGGATATCGCATGGCTTGAGTTTGTCGATTCTATTTTGATGGAAGGTGATCCTACCGCTGTCAAGCCTATCCAGTCCGCTGATCAGGTTGAACACCGTGGTTTTTCCCGCGCCGTTCGGGCCGATGATGGCCGTAATGCTCCTGGCGCTGACTCCAAAGCTCAGTGAGGAGACAGCCTTCAGGCCCCCGAAGGATTTTGATATGTCTATCAGCTTGAGTATCTCAGTCATTGATGATACATCCGCGTTCACGTAATAGCTCCAGTATCCTGGGGTTTTACATATTACAAACCCCCATCCCTTTAATTTTATTTCTCTAGCTTTCTCCTTGCAGACGGCCATCTGATCTTTATCCCGTAGAGCCCTTCAGGCCTCAGCATCATGATGGACATCAGAATAATTCCGTAGACCAGGATATCGTAGTCTTTGAGGAACCTCAGGTATTCGGGCAGCAGTGTGAGCACCGTGGTTCCAGTGAAGGCTCCCCAGATATTCTCCATCCCCCCCACAGCGACCATGGTAACAAGAAGTATTGAAAAGCTCAGGCTGAAGGTTCCCGGGCTCAGGAAGGTGACGTAGTGGGCGTAGAGAAAGCCGGCCACTGCTGCGAACCCCGCACTCATCACGAAGATGTACAGTTTCAGCCTGACTATGTTGACACCGAGGGTAAGCGCAGTTTTTTCCTCCTTGTGTATTGCCTTCAACGCCCTCCCGATTCTGGAGTTTATGGTATTCAGCGCAAGAAAGAGGATGAGGGCAACGATCGCCCACACAAGCATGGCGTATCTGAAGTCAGTATCAAAATGAAAACCTGAGATGGATATCACCGGTATATTCCCGAACCCCGATGGCCCTCCAGTGAGTGGGATTAGCTCGTTGAAAATTATGTGAATTATTTCGCCTAAGCCCAGGGTCGCCATCGCCAGGTAGTGTCCTTTCAGGCGGAGGGTGGGCATCCCAACAATGAACGCAACAGAGGCTGTGAGGAGGATGGAGAGGGGCAGGGAAGCGCCCAGAGGCATGGAGAAGCGGGTGGTCAGTATGCCTGTCGTATAGGCGCCTATGCCGTAGAAGGCAGCCTGGCCCAGGGATATCTGCCCCGCGTATCCCATGAGGAGGCTCAGTCCTGTGGTGATGATGAGATTTATTCCAAGAAAAGTGAAAACCCCGACGTAGTACGGGTTCCTCATAGCAGTGATCAGAATGAGAGCTATTGCGAAGGTCAGTCCGGCCTGCGCGTAGGATGTTTTCACTTTAGTCGTCCTTGCTGCTCCGGGCAGCAATCGAAATCTGTGAAAATGGGCCTGCAATTTTGTGTGAGCAGGCAGCATGCTCTTTTCAGAAAGCCTTCAGCAACTGCTCTTCTTTTCTTCCAAAAATTCCGCCCGGTCTGAAATAGAGCACCAGGAGAAGCATGACCAGGGCAACCGCATCCTTGTATCCGCTCGAAAGCAGGCCTGCCGAGTAGGACTCCAGCATCCCTATGATGAGACCGGCGGCGACTGCACCGCCGATGTTGCCGAGCCCCCCGAACACCGCTGTGCCAAAACCCTTCAATCCCAGGAGCGCTCCCCTGTCGTAAGTAACCAGTGTTATGGGGGTAACTATAACCCCTGCGATTCCTCCGATGAGCGCGCTTAGCCCAAAGGAGAGGAGGACCATCTTATTGACGTTTATGCCGACGATCTGCGCAGCCCTCCTGTTATGGGCGCAGGCCTTCATTGCCTTTCCCACCATGGTATACCTGAAAAAGACCATGAGCAGTGAGAAGATTAACACAAGAAAGCCGAGTATCCAGAGAGTTTGGGGAAGTATCGTTGCACCGAGGAGGTAGATGGGCTGGTCCCCGCTGAAAGAGGGGAGGATGAAGGCATCCTTTCCCCAGATGAACATCGCCCCTCCTTTGATCAAGATTGAAGCCGCTATGGTGATGATGATCAGTGTGATGACCGAGGGGTTTTTCAACGGGTGAATCGTAAATCTCTCGAAGAGCAGGCCGATGCAGGTGACCACAATTGCCGAGCCTGGCCCTGTAAGATAGAGGGGGAGCCCGAGCTTTTTGTGAAAGAACACGGCAAGCATCCCCCCCAGCATGACGAAATCCCCCTGGGCGAAGTTTATGATGCCGGTGGCATTGTATATGATATTGAATCCCACAGCCACCATGGCGTAGATGCTTCCAATTGTGATGCCTGAAAGCGTGTACTGCAGAAGCTGAATTCCAAGCTGCATCGGCGATTCCCCAGGATTTTTCTTCTTTTCCTCCCCTTAGCATCAATCTCTGCTATCAATCCTCGAGGAATGTGAACTTCCCATTCCGAACTGTGAGCATTCCAAACGCCTCAGGGGTCAATCCGTTGTGATCCTCAGCTGAAAAATTGAACACTCCTCCGGTCCCGACGAATCCTATGATATTTTCGATTCCGTCACGTATCGCAGCCCTGTCGGCTCCTGCCTTTTCCAGTACGCTTACAAGTATCCACATTGCATCCCATGCGTGACCTCCGAAGGTGCTCACAGGCTCTTTGAACTCACCCTCGTACAATCTCTTGTACTCCATGAGGACCTTTTTCTGTGGATGGTTATCCGGTACGACGTCTGCGATAAGAAGGCGGCCTGCAGGGAATATGATTCCCTCGGCTGCTACACCGGCTGCTTCAACATATTTGATGTTGCCGAAACCGTGACTCTGGTAGAGGGGTATAGTCATGCCAAGCTGTCTCATGTTTTTTGCAACGATAACCTGGCCAGGAACGATAGACCAGTTTACTACTGCCTGGGCGGCGGTTCCCCTGATCTTCGTGAGCTGGGAGGTCATGTCCGTGTCCTGTGGAGCGTAAGTCTCGTCAGCAACGACGGTGATGCCGTACTCACTTGCGAGGTTCTTTAAATGTCCCCTTCCCTCGCTTCCGAAAGCGTCTGTTCCAGACATAATGGCGACTTTTGTAATACCGTTCCTCTGCATATGGTCGTAGATGCGAAGGGCGGCGTGCCTGTCGAGCTGGGGTGTCTTGAATACCCATTTCTTGACCGGTTTCACGATTGCCTCAGCGGCAGCGCAGGAGATAAGCGGCACCTGTGCTTTTTCAACGATCGGAATCACCGCCATGGTCGTTCCGCTCCTGGAGGTTCCGATTATCGCAAGCACATTATCACTGGAGATGAGCTTTTTCACGGCGTTTACCGCCTTTGTTTCATCACCGACGGTATCCTCAATTATAAGTTCCACAGGGATGCCGTTGATACCGCCCCTCTCGTTGATCATTCGGCCGACCATCTGCATGGTATTTCTCTCAGGCTCTCCAAGCCATGATGCAGGTCCTGTAATGGCAAAGGCACCTCCTATCTTGTAGCTTTTTACCTCTGTCTCCTTTCTCCCTTCTGCATACAAAAAACTAAAGGTGCAGAGCAGGATTGATGCAACGATGATTGGAATACACTTTTTCATTTTTTTCTCCTCTTAAATAGTATTAGGTATCTTTATAAATAGCTATCTTTAAAATGGGCAAAAAATATCCTTTTCACCCATGTAAAAATGTTATTTTATTTGTATTATTGAAATTGTCAATGTAAAAATTTCGTTATTTGGTCGTTTTGTGCGTTGAAAGTTC
>CAZPCG010000117.1:0-6406 GCA_964584875.1 uncultured Spirochaetota bacterium | reverse complement strand
ACGCTCTGGTCGATCTTGAAATCAGACGAAACGGCAACGGCCGTGGTGGTCAACGTTGCTTTAATGTTTAACGAGTCGTATGTGAAGCGCCATTTAAAGCCACCATCATCGGATTGGTAGAGCCCTGAATGACAGGCGGCAAAGCAGATACCATCCTGTTCGAAGCTGGGTGACGTTGCAAGGGAATAAACGGTATCCAACGATCTTATCATCTCCCGTTACTTCGGTCTCAGACGTTTTCTGTGACTGGGCGGGCGTATGGTTACATGTTCGGGTTGTTACTGGCGGTGAACCAGAACATCAACAGTCAATGCCAGTGCAGCCGTGCTAATGGCGCCATGTATAGCCGATTGCACCACTGTGGCCGCATCCCAGATGCCTGCCTCCATCATATTCACAATTCGCTTTGAATTAACATCGAACCCAAAACCTGATCCAGCCATTTTTATTTCGGCCATGATCTTGCCGGCATCGTAGCCAGCGTTGGCAATAATGGTACGGATTGGTTCTTCCACCGCTTTAATTAAAATGTTATAGGCGGCACGCTCATCGGGATCAGTGCTGTTCTCCAGCATGCGCTCTAACACAGGGCGGCAAGCCCACAGCGACACACCTCCACCCGGCAACACACCTGACATCATCGCCTCTCGCATTACTGAAGCCGTCCGTTCTGCCAGTTCCTTGCGATTGGTGATCTCCAGCTCTGTTGAACCGGCTACCCATAGCACTGCCGTTCCACCCATCAACTTACCGATTCGCGCCCGGAGCTTCTCATAAAGAACTGGTTCGGTGGTCCTTTCAAAGGAGGCACGCAGATTAGCAATGTGTTGGCGCACTGATCGTGGATTTCCTTTGCCTCCAACAATCCCAAAGTTGAAGCGATCAGCCCAAACCCGACGGGCATACCCAAAATCCTCCAGTTTAATTTTATCCAGCGTGTCCCCGGTTATATTGATGAAAGTGTGCCCCCCGGTCAAAACCGCCAGGTCTTCCAGAGCCCATGCCTGCTCAACAGTTTCCCAGCCCGGTGTATTCACAGCCACTACTTGAAACTTTTTGGGGTTGCTATTCAATAACATTAAGGCTATTGCACCCTCGGAAAACTTGCCGGCTACGATCAGCAGGGAGCGAACCCTGGCTTTAAGTGCCAGTGCTAACACCGGTTGAAGTTGACCTGGATTTTCGATTTTCAGGTCGCTTATCAAGATGGCGACGTTTTCCATCTCAGTTCTGAACCGCTTTTGGTCGGTGATCATATTAGACGAAACCACACCACGCTCCCAGTACATCCCCTCCACATATTCTCGCTCCAGACATAGTCCACAGCCAGGCCGGATTTCCAGTCGCCCATATTCGCCGATGATGTTGAAAATCTCGCCCAGCATCCTGGCCAGGAGAGAATCATGACAGAGCGTTTCAGCGATTTGGGCAAGTTTCTTTTCACCCTTCAGGTGAACAGTCATGGACGCCAGATGGTCGAAGATGGACCGCCTGCCTTTTTCCAGATAGGAGCGTACACGCATAACATTGCCTCCAGAGGCAAGATATCGCACGCTTTCGTTGTAAACCGACTGCAACAGGACTGCTCCTGTAGCGGTCCCATCACCCACCTGATCCTGCAAGCGCCATAGAAAATCACGAACGATCATTGCTCCCACATCTTCGTCTGGGTCCGGCAATTGGATGATCCGCTTCGCAATGGTCCCGCCATTGTCAAGTAGCTCCGGCATTCTATCATCGAGAATCCGATCAATGGCCACGACGCGAGGCAGCGGACCCAGAGTCGGTCTGATGGCCCTGACTATCTTATTGATGCCCCTTTGAATGCTCTGATAAGCAGCAGGTTGGAAAACAACCCTCCGGCCTCCTGATCCAGGCATAGATTCGCTCCTACCCCTTGATTGCTCCTGCCAATACTCCTTCAACAAAGAAGCGACGGAAGATCAGGTAAATGATAACCAGGGGTACAACAGAGCCAAAAATGCAAGCATATATCACCTGGAAGTTTGTCGAAAACTGGCCTGCCACGGTCTGCATCAATGGAAGCACGGTTGTATAGCGCTCATCCAGATACACGTACGGTTCCAGAAACTGGTTATATATCAAAGGGAACTGAATAACCAGTATGCTGACAATTGGCACCTTCAAAATGGGAAACAGGATACGACGCACATACTGCAACCTGCTGGTTCCGTCGATATTGGCTGAATCTTCCAGGTCCTTGGGAATAGCGCTGATAAAAGAGGTAAAGATCATGGTAGATAGCGCTGTGCCTTTGATATTGATCAGAATGATCGTAAGAAGCTGGACTGTCGCCCGTGTCAATCCAGCTTTATTGAAACCGGGGATCAGCCTTGTAATCCACTGGATTAGCTGGTATTGGGGCAGAAGGATAAGCATTGCCGGAATGACCATCTGCAAGAGATAAAGATTGTATACGAACATCTGGTCTCTGCGCTTTAGCCCTGCCAGCCCATAGCCGGTGAAGATTGACAAGATGGTTATGAAAATACAACTGGCAATGGTAACCAGGAACGTTCTAACCAAAGCGCGAAAGAAGACCGTTTTAAACAGCAAGGTTATCCATCCATTGAAGATGTAGAAGTTAGCGAAGAAGTCTTTCATCTCTTCTTCAGGGATGTTGTATTTTTCGCAAATTTCCCTGAGTGTTGTCCTGGCCATTATGAAATCAGTAAGGGGAATACCCATCGCTTCCTTCATATCTCTCAAATCTAGGTCATAAAAGACGGCCAGGTTCCCCACTTGCTGATTCAGGTCGACTTCCTCCGCTTCTGGAATCCAGAGGTTCAAATCCGTAGCTTCCTTGGTGGGTACAAAACTGCGCACAAACAGGACATAAACGGGAAGTAGAGTAACTAAACTATAAATACCCATCACCACAAACGCTAATATCAC
Organism: uncultured Spirochaetota bacterium; assembly: GCA_964584875.1. GTDB lineage: Bacteria > Spirochaetota > B62-G9 > B62-G9 > DRHN01 > CAZPCG01. Next base: position 3,490 of record CAZPCG010000117.1, on the reverse strand, counting down.
AATAAATAACCTCCGCCGCCCAGCGGAGAACCTTAGCGCTTTTGGAATCCGGGCTCTTTTTTGAATATCTCGGGTTGCCATAGCGGTTGTTCCCCCTCCTCTAAGTATATGCCAGGCGCCGCTGCAGCCGTTGCAGTACCACGCCCAAAATAACCAGCGGCAAGAAGGTCTCAACAGCCAGAGTCATCCCCTGGGCCAGCCGCTCAACTTGAAAGCCATACATAAAGAAAAGAACACTCAGTAGTTTAGCCTCAGGGTTGTAATAAAGAGCACCCATGGCCACCAGTTCATCGAAGACGGAAAAGGAACCGATAAGGCACATGGTCGTGGCTATGATGAACGAGGGTATCATCTGGGGAAAGTAGATTCGCCGGAACCGATGCCAGTAGGAGGCACCATCTACGATGGAGGCTTCAATAGTATCCTTGGGAATACCAAGCAGGCCGGAGAGAAAAATGGCCATATTGTAGCCGGCATACCGCCAGCCTACCAGAAGTGGCAGGATGAACATGGTCCCCCCGGCCGAGTAGATATCAAGGGGCTTCTTAAGCAACCCCAGCTCCAGAAACAGGAGGTTTGCGGTCCCACTGGTCCTCGAGAAGAGCATCACCGCTGTATAACCAATCCCCAGACCGGAGATCATCAGCGGCAGATACACTATGGTGAAGAAACCACCTCGAAACCCGACTTCATACATCAACAGGGCCAGACTCAGCCCAAAGAGATAGACCGTGGTGTAGTTTAACATTACGAAAACCAGGGTCCTCTTCAGAGCCGGCAGGTAATCTCGTTGCACGCTGGGGTCGGTAAAGAGCACCTTGAAGTTGTGGAATCCAACCCAGTTCACCTGCGGGTCGCCAAACCTCGACATATCAGTAAAAAGAATGGGTATGGCGATAAAGAAAGGGATGATGGTCAGTCCAACAAATAAGACCAGTTGGGGTGCTATGAAAAACCAATCTGTCAGAATACGGCGTCTTTCCCTCACGCTCATACGGCGGATACTTTTCATCATATTTTTTCCCTGCACGTGTATAATCTTTGTGAATAAGAATGGCCCGGAAGATATTGATACTCCCGGGCCATCTACCTCTTCAGGTTGATAAAAACCCACCTCTCAGTTGCAAGCCGAGAGCACATTTACGCTAGAGGGGTAGCCCTTCATAGCTCTCTTCCCAGTTCCTCTGTGCGATATCCAGGGCCCCCTGGACGTTGATCTTGCCGGTCAGCAGCATTCTAAGCACTTCGTTATTAGCATTGGTTTGCCAGTCCCATACTCCCTTGGCGCCCTTCTTGAGGTAAGGGCTGGCAGCCTGCAGACCGCTCATCGACTGTTCCCATTTTACCTGCGGGAAGTTGCCATCCGGGTTCTGGATGTGTTTAATGATCGCCTGGTACTGGGGACCTTTCAGCTCCAGCGGCTCATCGAGACGATAGAGAGGAACACGGCCTTCCGCCTGGGCCCGCATTGCGACAACCCTGGGGCTGAAGAACCAGTTCCAGGCGTGCTGGGTCTGCGGCCAGTGAGGTGTCTTCTCGTTTCCTGCTCGAATGAAGTACTGGCAGTCAATATAGGGTGGAAGCGCACCCTGCAGCCACTGCTTGTTCCCCTTTGCTGGTGGTGTGGCAGGGAATCCCCTCTGATCGAACTTGGAACCGGCAGCCAGGGCCTTGTCCCAGACCCACGGGCCGTGGAGCATCATGGCCGATTTACCACCGATGTAACCGGCTTCCATGTCACCTTCCCAGATACGGGTCCACATGCTCGGGGGAATCCAACCCCTGTCATTGGCCTCCTTGTAGAACTCATAGAAGTGACGATAGGGTGAGTCTTTGGCGTTAAACTTCTTCTTGCCCAGGAAGCAGTCGCGCTGAGCCTGGCGTGAACCATCCGCATAGGCAAGCGGGATCGTGTCGCAATAGCACATGCCGAAGACCCAGTTGTGCCAGCCTTGATCCCAGAAATAGTCTACACCCGGTGTCGCTTTAGCCCATTTTGATCCCTCATTGAGCCAGTTTTTCAGGTCCTCGAAGGTCTCGATCTTGACGTGTGCGTAGGGATCGAGTTTAGCCTTGTCCATGAGGTCGCCGTTGTACTGCCAGGTCATGACAAACCCCTGGAAGATATCCAGGGAACGGGGACCGGGCAGTTTGAACAGGCCAGGCCAGGCGTTTTTGACATCGTAGGTCCAGCGATCCCACCATTCGAAGGGGAAGGAGCTCAGATCGACAGCTAGCAGGTAGTTGTCCTTGTTGAAGAAGATCTGCATCTCCTGGGTGTTCTCGAAGGATGGGAGATACCCCCCGGCTACCTTGGCTTCATGGGCTGCGGCGGTATCCTCGTTTATAGAGAAAAGATTGATCTTGATCCCCGGGTTCTCCGCTTCATATACGTTCCAAATCTCGCGGTACGGCCCCTCGTACTCAGCGACGGGAGACATGATGTCCAGGGTCATCTTCTTTGGTGGGGGCGCTACTTTCGTAGGTTCTTTCTCCTTCCCTCCGGCAACCATAATTTTAGGTGCGCACACCGCTAAAGCCAACCCCGCACCAGCCTGAACGCTTTTACGTAGAAAATCGCGTCGGCTAAGTTTTTTTTCCTTTTCTTCCACTTCTTTTAACCTCCTTTACTTTTTATTTTTTTTTGCAGACACTTGCTTATTCCTTTTTTTGGCATCACCTCCTTATCCTCACCTTCCGCTATAGTTACGATACGATGAACCCTCTAGCGGTTAGGCTTTAATTACGTTTAGCGGCCCTGAGAGAGAACAAAATTTGCACATATGAGCAACATCGAACATTTGTTATAGAGAATACTATCTTACTTGAATTTATTTGTCAAGAGAATTTTTAAAAAATTTACCTTAAATTTTAATGTAACCGTTTCGAAATAGAGGTTAGGTGGCAGTCAAGCAGGAACACTTGCATCTTTAATCTTCGTAAAGATGAGTGAGAAGTGATATTAGAATTGATGCTTATAAAATTAAGTTAGCTCCTTTCCTCCAGAAACTACACCTTCAGGGCATAGCCGTTGGGGAATTCCGGACTGAGCTGATACTCCACAATGTGTTCAAGGAGCTTGAGATACTCTATTCCATCCCTGGCGGCGGTATCCGGGTCGGGAATCATGGGCGCACTTTCAATGGTGCAATATCCATAATATCCGCTCTTCTTTATAGCGCGAAGTACCGCCTTGAAATCTATGGTTCCATATCCCGGCGTAAGAGAGTTTGAATCCCGGAAGTGCATATGCCACAATAAGGGACTGGCGTCCACCACTGCTTCATAGGGGTTCAGTTCTTCGAAGTTGGCATGGAACCAGTCTATTTGTATCCCAATATTGTCTCGTTTGGTCCATTCAATCAACCGTTTGTGATTAAGTACGGTGTTGATGAACTTTCCCATCTCCAAATGATTGGTAGCCTCAAGCACCAGATGAACGTTCTTACTTTTCGCATAATCCGCCATGCGCTGCAAGGCATCCAACGCC
>CAZPCG010000116.1:1681-6432 GCA_964584875.1 uncultured Spirochaetota bacterium | reverse complement strand
CCGGCTCGGTTGGAAAAGGCACCTTTATAACGATCGACCCCCAGGAGCTAAGGTTGCACAACCGCCAGGTCCTCCTCAATAAGATAGTTGAGCATGCACTCGAAGAGGCGCTCTCCCTTGAGTTCACGATAGAGGAGTTTGAAAAGGCTGTGGGAGAGTACATCAATGAAAAACTGGACATGATGCAGAGGATAGGGCTTGCGTTCATCGAATGCAACATAGAGCAGCTCACCTACTTCACCGATCACCTGGAGCTCGACCCCCACATACGACGCGTTCCAATCCTGCTGGAGGACCTGCGCAGTCTGAACGAGGAGGTGCTGAAAAGCGCCTCGCAGAGCGACATCTTCGTCACCAGCTTCTACCACCTGAAGGAGGTGCAGGAGCACCTGGGATATCTTGAAAAGCCGATTGTAGGGATCAACATTGAGCCCGAAGTGTCAACGCTCATCAAGATTGCGAGGATACCATTCGAGAGCATCGTGGGTATCGTGACAACGAGCCCGCAGTTCAGAAAGGAAATCAGAGATGTCCTGACAAAACTGGACCTCAACTTCAAAGAAATACACGAAACTAACTCGGTGAACATCACCGCTGTGAAAGATATTGTCCGGAAATGCGATACGGTACTGGTTTCACCAAAGCAGAAACGTATGGTGATGGAATATGCGAGGGATGGGGCCAGGGTCATCGAGTTCATGTTTACCCCTGACAGGACTTCGATCAACAATCTCAAGCTCGCAATCCTTGAGCTAAAGAAAAATCTCTCATGAGGGAGGGAACATGCCATTGCAGGTCACCGAATTAACGTTTCTTGAATATTATGCACCGCGCTACGGCATACCTGTTCCAAGACATGTCACGGGCACTGCCGAGATCGAAGGGATAAAGAGAGCGATCGATGAATGGGGGGGCGAAGCAATAGTCAAACCTGATGTTCTTGCAGGAGAGCGCGGACGAAGGGGGGCGGTTTTGCCTGTAAAAAACGTACATGAGGCATTGAGGGAAATAAAGAGAGTATCGGGAATGGAGATAGGCGGGAGGATAACGCGCATCGCCTATCTTGTGGAAAATATTCCAGCCAAGATGGAAGTATATTCTGCGATCACTTACAACTCCTCATTTCTCGGTCCATCCTTTACCGTGTCCCTTGAAGGAGGGGTGGATGTGGAGGAGATCCCCGAAGAGAAGAAGGTCACAATACCGATAGACATCTTTCGGGGGCTTGATGCTTACCAGGCAAGCGAGGTGTTTTCAAGGCTCGGCTGTCCTAAAGAGCTGGTAGGCATACTATCCCGGTCAATGGTTTCATTCTGGGACCTGTTCATCTCTACAGGCATGGAGCTTGCGGAGATCAATCCCTGGCGGATAACCCCTGACAACAGGCCCTATGCCTGTGACTTCAAGGGGATAGTGGACGAGGCAAACTACAAATTGAAGGTGCCGGGAGTTGAGTTCCCCGAATACCCAGAGAGCTTTTCAGATTTTGAAGAGGAGATGCGCGGGTGGAATGCAAAAAGCCATCAGGGCCAGGCCCATATTTCCGATCTCGGCGGGACGAAGATACTCCCGATACTCTTCGGTGGAGGGGTTTCGGCAATCATAACCGAAACCCTCGAGTCTTGCGGGGGAAGCCCTATGTTCCTCTCGGACTTTGGTGGAAACCCGCCCTACGAGCGGATGCTCGGCACAGCAAAGATATGCTTCAAGCACAGGCTTGCCCGGGCGAAACTGCTCCTCATCCTGGGCGGAAAGGCAAACAACACGCTCATAGATGTGACCTTCCAGGCCATTGCCGATGCCCTCCTGAGCTACGTGGAGGAGAATGGTCCGGTACGCATCCCCGTTGTGATCGGCCGCGGGGGTCCCAACCTCGTGAAGGGAATGCTTGCCATGAAGCAAGCGCTCGAATACCTGAAGCTGCCCTACATAATCTTCGGACCTGAAACGCCTGTCACGATGGTCGCAGAGTATGCCGCAAAGCTCGTCAACTCGATCGACAGCGCCAGGGAGGTGACAAAATGAGAGCGCAGAAGCTTTCAGACCTCTTGAAAAAAGGAGACAGGGTTGCAGTATCCAATGTTACCGGCAGGGAAGCGTCGAAGGTCTGTGCAATCAGCCAGAAATACTGCGGGAACATCGTCGGTGGTTGGGCCCTCGGAAAAGGGGGCCAGACAGTCGAAACCCCTAAGGGACCGATCCCTGTTTTTGCAACCTTCGAGGAGCTTCTCCACATGACACAGCCCCAGCAGCATCCCAACAAGGTCCTGATCTACTCCCCGCCCGAGGCGGTGTACGGCGAAGTCAAAGAGGTCGTGAACTACGGGGTAAACATTGTGGAGACGGTTTATATCATAACCGAGCATGTCTCGATCGAGGTTACGGCAAAGATCCACCAGATATGCAGTGAGGCGAACATCGATGTGATCGGGTGCAACACCCTGGGGATTATCAATACCCATGACGGGGTGCGAATTGGAGCTGTCGGGGGGGATTCGCCCGAGGAGACGTTCAAGCCCGGCTCCGTTACCGTGATCTCCAACTCGGGCAACATGGTAAACACCATATCTAGCTACCTCCTTGCTGCCGGAATGGGGACCTCCTTCGGGGTGTCTACGGGAAAGGACAAGCTCATACTCCTCCCGATGAAGGATTTTGTAGCCCTTTCTGAGAGAGATGAGCTCACAAGGCTAATTGTTCTCTACGTCGAGCCCGGCGGGACCTACGAGCACGATGCAGTTGAAATGATGAAGCAGAAGGGCTACTCAAAGCCTATCGTTGTGTATGTGGCAGGTGAAATCGCCGACAGGTACAGCATCTCCCTTGGACACGCAGGAGCTGTGGTTGAATGCAAAAAGAGCTCTGCCCGAGCGAAGAAGGCTGCCTTCGATGACTACTTCGGGATCGAGCCGTTCAGGGCAGACAGACACTACAGGAAAACCTCCGAGCTGGCAGATGCCCTATCAAGAGGCATACGTGTTGAATCGCTCCACCACATCCCGAAGGCAGTGACGCTCATCGCAAACACCCTGGAAATAAAGAAGGATTCCGGAACCACAAGGCCGATACGGTTGAATCCCTGGTTCGTCAACCTCGGGGAGATGGGAAAAGCGCTCCCGGGCGAGCTCACACCAGCCCCCGGCACCATCCCTGAGCCCTACGACTCGCAGGTCAGGGAGCAGACTGAGACCTTCCTCAGGGGAATGATACGCCAGCCGATGCGCAACGCCTCCCATGCAAGCTCCAATGATGGAGCCACACCACGCATCTTTGGCTACTCCCTCATGGACATCATGGAGAAGCTTTCGCTCATGTCAGCCATCATCCTCTACTGGACGGGGGAGCTCCCGAAGGACGATTTTGAGGTGAGGCTTGCCGAGATGACCCTCATCGCTTCCCTCACCAATGGTCCTGGAACCATCTCGGCCCAGGGGTCAAAGCTCTCCGCATCGGCAGGCAATGCTCCGAATACCTCGATGATTGCAACGCTTGCGACGGTCGGGCTCGTCCACGGGGGGAACGGTGCGGAAGCGGTCAAATTTCTGCTTAACTATTTTGGAAATATGGATATCGCAGACCCTTACGGGGAGTATCCAGGGGTGATGGAGCTTGCGCTCAGGGCTGCCACCGAGTTCAAGAACCGCAAGCTGCAGGCAAAAGAGGCGGGGGTTGAATATGAGCGTATCCCCTGTCTCGGCCATCCCGTGTTCCGAAACGACCCTGTGAACTACGACCCGCGGGAGCAGGTTATTTACAGGTTTATCAGGGATTCGGGCAGGTCGCACGTCTTTCTTGACTTCTACCACGGGCTGGCGGGGTTTCTGATGGAGAACGGCTGCACGCCAAAGGTGCTTGCAGTAAACCTGGATGCAGCAATCGCCTGCGTGTGGCTCGGCATCTGCTGGCGCCAGGTCTGCGAGAAGCAGATGACCATCACCCGTGCAGTCGACATACCTTTCATAGCCTTTGCCCTCGGAAGGGCTGCAGGCGGAGCCGGGGAATACCTCGACCATCAGGACTACGGGACGGAGATGGACATGAGGGTTCCAGTTTCTGAGTGCAGGGCCCTCACGAGGCCAAGGAAGCTGTAGGGGCACTGCTTCAAGGAATCTTTTCCCTTTTCAGGACTTGCCAGGTTAATTGAAAATGACTATGGTATGAAGCTTACACTTCTCCGGACGATTCTGGCGGTAAGAGATTACTCAGTTGCTTCTTTTTTTTCCCCTAATTCAATTATTCCGCTCAATTGCTCAATAAGGCCTTTACGTATCTTCGCATTACTAATTTTTCTGAAAAGTTGGATCAGTGTGACCTCCTCTTGATTCAATGCTAAAGGAATTCCTCCAATCGAAGTCATTTTAGTGCCATATTTATCAGAAGGTTCTGAGACCATGGTGAGTTTTTTCCCCTCAAAAAAAGTATTCACAGGAATCCCCAATGCCTTTGCTATTTGCTGAATCATTTCCACCGAAATCTTATTAATACCTTTCTCATATTTCTGGATCTGCTGAAATGAAACTCCTACCTCCTCAGCCAGCTTCATCTGAGACATTCTCAAAGATTTTCGTATTCTTTTAATCTCGTTGCCTATTTCTTTATGGCTTTTAATCATAAAATTCTCTTAGGGGTCTTATCCTTTATTTATAGAATAAATGGCGATAATGTCTATAAACCACTGGTAGTATTTTTATCTTGACATTTACTATCTACGGTTGTATATGTTATTTTTAATATTTTTGCTGGTGTTGATT
>CAZPCG010000116.1:0-1671 GCA_964584875.1 uncultured Spirochaetota bacterium | reverse complement strand
GAGGTAGACAGCGTCGAAAATGGCGAGGTAGCTATGAGGCGAGTTAAGGAGAAGAAATATGATCTGGTCATTACGGATTATGTGATGCCTGAAATGAACGGTATTCATCTATTGAAGAATTTGAAATCAGAGAATCCCTCCCTCCATATCCTGATGGTTTCCAGCAGCGATAAAGAGGAAGAGTTTTTTAAACAATCAGGAGCAGATGCCTATCTGCCAAAACCCTTCAATCTATTAAGACTGAAAATGTTGGTGGAGGAAATTTTAAATCCCTTCTAACCCGTATTCTCTTTCACCCGGAAGCACCTTCGGTTTCTTTATTTGCTCTAATAGCTTACTCCATTAGTTCCGCCTCCAAACATTTTTTCAGATCCTGTAAAAATCTCGCCCCGTAACTTCCATCGATTATCCTGTGGTCGAGGGAGAGGGTTACCCTCCCTGCATCAGGTACCGCTCCACATCCGCCTTCTGAATGCGCCCTCCCTGTCCTGTCCCTCGTACGTACGTAAGATCGATGCCATGTTCTGCAGCCATGGTACGCGCCGCAGGAGATGCGGATATATCCCTTTTTCCTGCCTCTAAAATCTGCTTATCCAGTGGAATCGCCTCTTCCTTTAAAGTCGGTTCTTTCAATGAAATATGTTCTTCCTCTGAAATCGGCTTTCTCAGTGAAACAGGTTCTTCCTCTGGAATTGGCTCCTTCGGTGGAATCAACTCTTCCGGAGCATCCGCCATCAGCCCTATAACCTGCGCTATCGGAACGCTCTCCCCTTCCCCCACCATCACTCGAACAAGGTATCCAGATCGGGTGGCACTGATGTCGAGCGTCGTTTTCTCTGTTTCTATTGTTAAAAGCAATTCATCCTTGCTGACGGCATCGCCCTCTCTCTTGTGCCATTTTACGATTGTTATTATTTCTGCGGTAAGACCTGTTTTCGGTGCTATTATTTCAGTGATCATAACCCAACACCCGCCACGCTCAGCAAGTTTCTCGCTCCCATCACAATATCTTCAACCTGTGGTACGGCAGAGCGTTCAAGAACGGGGGAAAATGGTATCGGGGTGTCCTTCCCGCATACCCTCCTTACAGGCGTGTCAAGATAGTGAAAGGCAAGCTCTGCTATCCGTGCTGCAATTTCGGCCCCCGGTCCTGCGGTTTTTTGCGCCTCGTGAACGATCATCACCCTGCTCGTCTTCTTCACCGATTGAATGATTGTCTCTGTATCCAGGGGATTCAATGTCCTTGGGTCCACCACTTCAGCAGATACCCCCTCCTTTGCGAGTTCTTCTGCCGCCTGCAGGGATCGAAGCACCATGATGCCTGTTGCCACAATAGTCAGGTCGCGCCCCTCTCGCTTCACATCCGCAACGCCCAGGGGAATGGTATAATCCCCTTCGGGGACCTCCCCCTTCACATCGTACAGGCAGCGGTGCTCGAAAAAGAGCACGGGGTTTGGATCGTCAATCGCAGAGAAGAGCAGTCCCCGGGCGTCACAAGGCGTGGAGGGGAACACAAGCTTCAGCCCCGCCACGTGCATGAACATCGCTTCGTTGCTCTGGGCGTGCTGAGCTGCAGAGGAAAGCCCAGCTCCCACCGTTGTTCTAATCACGATGGGCAAAACCGCCTTTCCCCCGTACATGTACTTCATCTTGGCCATCTGGTTCACAAGC
>CAZPCG010000115.1:0-6476 GCA_964584875.1 uncultured Spirochaetota bacterium | reverse complement strand
AAGGTGAGCCAATCCGAAGAAAGCCTACTGTGCTCTTTTGATCTGGTGGGTACAGGGGAGGCGGTGCACCAGGCTTCCCTTGAGCTTGCAAGGCCCCCCCATGACATCAAGCTCGTGATCGCGTACATGGATTGGGCTCCTCTCCTGACAGCGGTGTGGAGAGGCGCTATTATCGATTGGATGGTCCCCTGTTCCCCGGGAGAGCTCATCGATGCGGCCAAAAAGAATGGAAAGAGGCCGCTTTTACCCGGAGAGCTCGCCCAAGCCCTTGAAAGGGGGATCCTTGAAGGAAGGAGCTTTGTTTCGCATGCGGTTGAAAGGTTTGCCTTCATTGTATCAAAGAGCATCGGCGCGCTCTGCGTTTCTGCAGAGTGTGACATTGAAGCAATCGTGCTCTGCGGGGCTCTGGCCCGTTTTGATGCGCTTGTGAAACAGCTAAGGGAGCGGGTGAGCAGGCTTGCACCGGTCCTGGTATTTCGCAAGCCGCTTGCGCTTATGGCCCTGGCGAGGGCGGCTTATGAGTCGATGCCTGGCGGCAGGAAAGGAAAATGAGTACCTGGATAGGGATTGCTTCGTCAGTCGCCTTCGGCTCCTTCCTCGCAATGACGGCTTGTATAATCTTTACTCGATATAAAATAGCACCAGGTACGCATTTTCGGATGAAACGTTAATATAAAAAGGGGAGATGAAGCCAGTTATGGAGGATAAAAAAGGACACTGGGTATTCAGAATTCACGTGGTTGACAGGGCGGGCGCTCTGACGAGCATCGCATCGGCGTTCAGCAACGAGGGCATAAACATAGACACGGTAGTCGGTCACGGCGTGGTGGAAAAAACAACCAGTGAGGGGAGCGTCGTCATCACCTTCTGGGGCAGCGAAAAGGACAAAGAGGTGATGGTCCGAAAGATAAACCGGCTGAGCAAGGTCATCCGCCTGGAGGAAAAGCCATACGACTCCCATCATCTCAGAAAGTCGATCCTCATCCTCGCAACCAGGCGATTGATCCCCAGGGACGTTGCCGGAGAAAAGACTTTTCTAACCTGCGAGCTGGTCAACGAGGATGGACCCGACTTCACCTATTTTCTTGCGGGCGCCCCGAACGAGCTAGATCCCGTGCTCGAGCGCCTGAAGGCAGAAGGTGCGGTAAGGGACATCGTGTATTCGCTTGTGGGCATTTAGTCCCACCGGTGGGCGTATGTTTGATCTGCTGATAAAAAACGGAAAGATCATGGACGGCACGGGGAATCCATGGTTTTACGGTGACGTGGCAGTTAAAGACTGTAAAATTCAGAAGATAGGGATCAGTGAAGCCGGCTCGGCCCGGGAGATCATCGATGCGAGAGGGTTGGTTGTTGCCCCTGGATTCGTAGAGATTCACAGCCATGCGGATTTCATACTCCCCCTCGATGACCATCCAGAAGTTCTGGAGCCTCTCGTTCGGCAGGGCGTAACCACGCTGGTCACCGGAAATTGCGGATATTCCCCCGCACCAATAAACCCTGAAACCGCCGCGCTGTTAAAAAGATACACCTCGTTTTTACAATCGAAGGAATTCGGGTGGGAATGGTCGGATATGGGCGGATATTTGAATTTTCTCGAAAAAAGGGAAGTAGCCTATAACGTCCTTCCTTTAACATCCCACGGGGCAGTACGAATCGCTGTAAAGGGCTTCGAAAGCGGGCCTGCCACAGTCGATGAAAGGAAAGCCATGGCAAAATTTACAAGAATTGCTATGGAGCAGGGTGCTTTTGGTCTTTCCTGTGGGTTGATATATGCTCCCGGCATGTATTCCGACACCGGGGAGCTCATCGCCGTAGCAGGACCTCTCAGGGATTTCGGGGGCATTTTTACTGCCCATGTCCGGGGTTCCAGTGAAACGCTCTTGCCGGCGACCAGAGAGATCATCGAGGTGGGTGAGAAGAATCGAATCAGTGTTGAACACTCCCATTTCGAGGCTTTTGGTCCCAAACACTGGCCGGAAATTGAGCAGGCGCTTCAACTTCATGAAGAAGCTCGTACAAGAGGCGTGGATATTGCATTCGATGTCATCCCCTACACGGCTGCGAATACCACCCTCCTGGCCATTTTCCCCCCATGGTCCATTGAAGGGGGAGTGGGTAAGCTCATCGAACGGCTCGAGGACGAAGATGATAGAAAGCGCATATATAAATATGTTGAGGAAACTGCTTCCAGGTGGCCCACGTGGCTCCCCGGCGGGTGGCCTCACAATCTCGTGAGAGCTACAGGATGGAAGAACATTCTTGTTATCTCGGTGGGCAGTGCTTCAAACAAGCGCCTGGAGGGGAAAAATCTTGTAGAAATCGGGGAGTTAAGGAAAAAGACCCCTTTCGATGCTGCTGCCGATCTTGTGATCGAAGAACAGGGGCATGTGCTGGCATTGTACATCGGAGTTTCGGGGGATCTGGAGAAAGACGAATGGCTCAGGAAGGTGATATCCCATCCCCTGGCTGCAGTATGCACGGATGCCATCATCACGGGCAGAGGACTGCCGCACCCGGCAACGTACGGCACCTTTCCAAAGGTCCTGGGTCACTACAGCCGGGACCTGAAGCTCTTTTCCATGGAAGAGGCTATAAGGAAGATGACCTCTTTGAGTTTGCAAAGATTTGGCATAAGGGACAGAGGGCTCATCCGGGAGGGGTGCTTTGCGGACATAACCATCTTTGACGAGGCCATTATTGGTGAAAAGGGCTCATATTTCGACCCAGCCCATTATCCGGAAGGGATCAAATGCGTCATTATAAACGGGACACCGGTTCTTCGGAATGGTGTGTACAATGCTCTGCTTTGCGGCCATGTCCTTCGCAAGCAGGTGTAGCAGGCAACATATTTACACCCTCCCCTATCCCCTCCCTCAAGGGAGGGGAATATTGAAAGTTCACTTGATTATTTTTCGTTGATTAATTATTGATTTATTACACAGGGTATGGTATCCTCATGGTTATTCTTAACGGGGGAGTAAAAAGCAAGCCGGATTACCATGGGAAGGGGGTGATAACCGGAAAGAGCATGGATGGATTCAACATGATCTGAAGCTGATGCATCTAAGAGCATATTAAGGAAGATATAATAAGGAGGACTGATATGAAGGTGAAAAGATTACTTAGATTAATTATTTGTATTTTAATCATCACAACAGCCGGGACTCTGCTGATCGCCGAAAAGAAAGCCCCGAAGAAAGAGGAGCCTATTAAGATAGGCGCCCTTTTTGATTACACAGGCCCTGTAGCGGACCTGGGTCCGAAGTTCCAGGCAGGCATCGAGCTTGCACTTGAGGAAGTCAACTACCAGGTTGCCGGCAGGCCAATAAAGCTTATCATCGAAGACTCGGCAACCGATGTTACTGTCGCGCTGGAGAAGTTCAAAACACTGGTGGAGAGAGACCGTATCCAAATATGCGTCGGCCCTCTCATGGGTGACGCCCACCTCGCAATAGCCCCTTACGCGGCAGAAAATAAGGTCATCGTCACATCCCTTTTCAATGGGATGTATGAAAACATAAAATACCGCACCTACATAATCTATCCGACCACCGTTGATGCACAGACCTACCCGTTCGGGAAATGGGTTTACGAAAAACTGGGCTACAAGACGATGATCACCATAGGCGCTAATTATGCCGGCAAAATCGGATATGCAAATGGCGCTGCAAAGGGGTTTGCGGATGCAGGGGGCACTGTGGTTCAGCAGTTGTGGCCGCCGGTCGGTGCGCCTGATTACAGCCCGTATATAGCCAGTTTCAAGAAAGCCGATGTGGTTCTCTACGCTCTCGAAGGTCCTGGACCGGTAAGCCGTTTTGTATATCAGTACAATCAGGCAGGATTAAAGATGCCGCTTGTAACGATCACGCAGGACGGCGACTACACCCCCGAAGCTCTGGCCGAGCTTGGCGACATAGCCCTGGGTATCCCCGGCCAGTCAAGCTACACGTGGGCGCTTGATACTCCGGAGAACAAGACATTTCTGAAAGGCATTGCGCCCAAGATCAAAAAGCCATTTCCCAGTGGAGCTGAGGTGAAAACGTACACCCTGGCAAAGATAATCCTGGCGGGGCTTGAGGCCACGGGTGGCGATGAGTCCTACGAAAAGCTGTGGCCTGCCATAGTCAACCTGAAGATCAAGAGCGCGGATGGTCCGGTGTCTTTCACTCCTGACGGTGTTGCCATTACAAGCATGTATGTGACCACCGCTGAGAAAAAGGAAGGAAAATACGTACTTTCAGCGCCTCTGGAGACGATAACCATAGCGCCCGAGTTCATAGAGCGCTCCCGTGGTTGGGTGCCACCGAAATAACAAAAACAGTGAGAGGGCAGGTGAGGTATGCCTCTCATTTGCCCTCTCTTCATTTAACCGACTCACACTAATCCTCCTGTTACAGGTGTCGAAGGGATGACATTTGTTCTGGCGAATCTGGTAAATGGGATTTCCTTCGGAATGATCCTGTTTCTCATAGCCTCCGGACTCTCCATAGTCATGGGACTGATGGGTATTACCAACCTCGCTCATGGCGCCCTGTATATGGTAGGGGCGTACGTCGGGTGGACGATAGCAGTACAGTTGAAGCTGAACTTCTGGCTGGCCGTCTTTGTTGGTGGAATCGCCGGGGCACTGGTCGGCCTGCTAATCGAGCGTGCGTTTCTCAGGGGTCTCTATAAACAACCGAACGAACAGGTGCTTCTGACCTTTGGGTTCGTGTATATACTGTCCAACCTGGTCATCTGGATTTGGGGAGGGCATCGCCGCCTGCAATTTACCGCACCCGCATTGTACGGCAGCATGGATATTGCCGGTATGCCCTTTGCCAAGGACCGTGTGGCCATTATCGCTGTGGGAATAGTGATAGCTTTAGCTCTCTGGTATTTACAGGATAAGACCAGGATGGGTGCGGTTGTCCGGGCCGGAATGGATGACAAAGAGATGACAAAGGGATTGGGCATAAAACTGGATTCGGTCTTTACCATTGTTTTCTTTCTGGCGGCATTTATTGCCGGAATGACCGGAGTGATAGGGGCCCAGTTGCTGGGTGCATACAGCTGGCTTGGTACGGACATCCTGCTCTACGCATTAATCGTTGTTGTCGTTGGCGGCCTGGGCTCCATACAGGGAGCCTTACTCGGGGGAATCGTGATAGGCCTCATTGATACCTTTGGCAAGGCTCTGTTCCCGCAACTTGCCATGTTCACTATCTATTTAGCCATGATTATCATCCTTTTAGCCAAGCCCAGCGGCCTTCTGGGGAGAGAAGTTTGAAAATGTCGAAAACCGGGCTTACAGAACCTTTCGGAAAGCCTCTGCAGGCTCTGGTGGTTCGCCTGATTCCATTTTTTGCAGGTGCTCTCATACTTGTGATATTACCTGCTGTGGTGCCCAGGTATGTTCAGACTATATGGACCAAGTTCATCGTGTTTGCCCTTTTTGCATCAAGCTACGACCTCATTTACGGGCATGCCGGGCTTCTCTCATTAGGGCATGCCGCCTACTTTGGGACAGGAGGGTATGCAATTGCTGTCTTGATGAATCATTACAAAATAGACTCCTTCTGGATTGGTCTGCCTTTCAGTTTTATTATGGCGGCTTTTGTTTCCGCTGTTTTTGGATTCATGGCACTTCGAGTTTCGGGTCTCTACTTCCTGCTGGTTACCTTCGCTTTTGGGGAGCTGCTTTACAGCGTTACCTGGAACCTGTCGTGGCTATCCACTCCGGGCATGCAGGGTATCTCGGGCCTGCCGCGACCGGATCTGGGTTTTACAGGTTTCAGCTGGAACACTATCAGGTTCTATTATTTTGTTTTAATAATTTTTCTCATCTGTTTTTATCTGGTATACCGGATTATGAACTCCCCCTTTGGTCATGCGTTAAGGGGAATTCGAGAAAATGAGCCCCGGATGCAGTCTTTAGGCTATAACACGTGGCTATACAAGTATATCGCCTTCATCATTACCGGAGCCTTCGCGGGTGTATCCGGTGCGCTATTCGTCTATTTCAACAGGTTCATATCCCCCACACACGTGGGCGTGGGTACTTCTTTTTTACCGATGATAATGGTGATCATAGGGGGCAGTGGAACACTTCTGGGACCCGTAATCGGGGCGTTCATCATAATATTCACGGAGTACTTTGCCAGTTTATTCACTCCGGAGCGCTGGCCTTTAATACTGGGCGCACTCTTTGTGGCAGCAATAATGTATGCCCGGGGCGGAATCAATATCCATCTGTCCAGGCTCTGGAAGAATGTGAGCCATCGATATGGAAGCGCTGCGAATCGAAGGCGTATCTAAAGACTTCGGTGGCGTTCATGCATTGAGTGATGTTTCCTTCAACGTGGAAGTGGGAGAACGCCTCGGAATTATTGGGCCCAATGGTGCGGGGAAGACAACATTGTTTAACCTGATCAACGGACAGCTACGCTCAACCGCAGGTAAAATATACTACTTCGGAAAGGATATCACTGATA
>CAZPCG010000114.1:0-6489 GCA_964584875.1 uncultured Spirochaetota bacterium | reverse complement strand
CAGAGCCTCGGGAGCGGGGCGATGACGAACTCCATCAATGAGATCGTCGACACGCGCTGCCTCCTTGCCATAGGGACGAACACGACCTCTGCCCATCCCGTTATGAGCTACTATATGAAAGAGGCTGTTCGAAGGGGCGCAAAGCTCATCGTTATCAATCCCCGCAGGGTAGACCTCTGTGAATACGCCCAGGCCTTCCTCCAGAACGTGCCCGGCACCGATGTGGCCCTCCTCATGGGAATGTGCAGAATCATCATCGAGGAAAACCTCCACGATGAGGATTTTATCCGCGAGCGCTGTGAGAACTTCGACGAATTCAGGAAATCTCTGGATGCGTTCGATCCGGATTTCGTTTCACGGGTAACGGGCGTCCCGCTTGCGCGGATTCGGGAGGCTGCACGAGTGTACGCCACCCAGAAACCCGGTATGCTCCTGTATGCCATGGGCATAACCCAGCATACACACGGCACCGATAACGTGCTTGCCACTAGCAACCTTGCGCTTCTCACGGGCAATGTGGGCAGGCCCTCGTCGGGCGTCAACCCCCTGAGGGGGCAGAACAACGTACAGGGCGCATGCGACATGGGGGCTCTTCCCAACGTATACCCCGGTTATCAGAGGGTTGACGTGCCTGTGGTTCAGGAGAAGTTTGAGAAGGCCTGGGGATGCAGGCTCTCCCCCAATCCAGGTCTCACCCATGTTGAGTTCTTCGATGCAATCGCAGATGGGAAGATCAGGGTTCTCTACGAGATAGGGGAAAACCCGGCCCTGAGCGAGGCAAATGCAGGCCATGCGATAGAGGCAATCGGGAACCTCGATTTCTTCGTCGTACAGGATATCTTCCTCACAGAAACTGCAAAGCTTGCCGATGTCGTCCTTCCTGCAGCAAGCTTCGCCGAGAAGGAGGGCACCTTCACCAACACCGAACGGCGGGTGCAGAGGGTAAGAAGGGCCATCGAACCCATCGGCCAGAGCAAGCCCGACTGGATCATAGTCTGTGAGATAGCGAAAAAGATGGGGCAGAGCGGGTTCGATTTCACCCATCCCTCGGAGATCATGGAGGAAATAGCCTCCCTCACCCCGAGCTATGCAGGTATAAACTACGGGCGGCTTGAAGATGGAGGTATACAGTGGCCCTGTCCCTCAGAGGATTCAGTGGGAACGCCGATCCTCCACACCGAGTTCTTTGCCACTCCAGGCGGCAGGGGGAAGTTTTTCCCCCTCACCTACAGGCCGGCCTTCGAGCTACCTGACGATGAGTACCCATTCATCCTCACGACTGAGAGAAGCCTCTACCACTACCATACCTCAACGATGACAGGAAAGGGCGGGCTTAAGACCCTGAAGAGCAGGGAGGAGATGGCTATACATCCAGAAGATGCCGCAATGCTCGGTCTTGAGGATGGGGATGTTGTGAGGGTTGTGTCCCGGCGGGGCAGAGTAGAATCGGCGATAACGGTCACAGACGGAACACCCGGGGGGGTAGTTGCCATGACCTTTCACTTTGCAGAAACCCCCACGAACATGATCACCTCCTCAGCCCTCGATCCGGTTGCCAAGATACCGGAAACAAAGGTCTGTGCTGTTCGCATAGAGAAGCTCTGAGCACCCCATTTTTAAGTATAAGTCTGTATTGAATGTCAAAATATTGACAATCTTAGATTTCTTTAGTATTGATATATTGTCAGATTGAAGAGTTTTTTCATAGCACCGGAATATCAAAGTATCGCGAATCGGAACAAACAATTGTTGTACTCCACACGGGCAAAGCTTATCATCAGTTTCATAGGCGTCTCCGTTTTCGTGGGGATTGTCTCCCTCTTTATCGGATGGCAGCTCCTGTACAAAACAGTACTGAACGAGGCAACCCGCAGGATCAGCCTCGATCTGAACGCCGCACGCGAAATCTACCTTTCGGAGATCCAGAAAATAAACACTGCCATTAGCATCGCAGCCCTCGATGCCGACTTCAGAGCCTCGCTGAACCCAGGCGGCGCCGGCCGGATCGTGCCGAAGCTGGCGGCAGTGGCCCAGAGGACCGGACTCGACTTTGCAGGAATCGTGATGAAAAATGGAAAAACCCTCTGCAGAATCGGTCCCTCCCCGATACCGGAAGAATCGGAAATAAATCTCAACCCTGTTGCAAATCAGGTATTGCGAAAGGGGATGGATGTGGCCGGCACCGTCATACTGGACTATGATTTTCTCCAGGCTGAAAACCCCGAACTCGCCCAAAAAGCCCGTATCACCATTCAGCCAACGCCGATGGCAGCGCCAGTTGACAGGACCGAAGAAACCTCCGGAATGGCCCTCGCCGCCGGTGTGCCCCTTTACCATGAAGGTGGATTTGCAGGTGTCCTCTACGGCGGCATACTCCTCAACAGACGCAACGACATCGTTGATAGGGTTCGGGAGACGGTATTTCAGAATGAGAAGTATGAGGGCAGGAGCATAGGAACTGCAACGATTTTCTTCAACGACCTGAGAATATCGACGAACGTACTCACATCCGAAGGGGAGCGTGCCATAGGCACCCGCGTCTCAAAAGAGGTGAAGAACAGGGTACTGATCGAGGGGGAGCGGTGGACCGACAGGGCGTTTGTGGTGAGCGACTGGTACATCACAGCCTATGAGCCGATCACAGACATCTCCGGGGAACGCGTCGGAATCCTCTACGTCGGGGTGCTTGAAAAGAAATACCGCGATATCAGGAAAGATCTCCTCACCGTATTCATCCTGATCACTCTTACGGGCGTTGTGATTGCAGTTGGGCTCGGGTTTCTCATGACCAACAGGATGATGCACGCAGTCCACAGGCTCATCCGTGCAAGCAGCGATGTTACTTCCGGAAACCTCAACCCCGAAATAGGCCCAATTTCGAAGAGCGAGATCGGCATTCTGCAGAGAAACTTTTCCGATATGCTCTCCTCACTGAGGAGAAGGGATGAGCTGCAGAGAGCCGAAAGCGAGTACAAGCTCCTGCAGTCCGAAAAGCAGGCCGGAGTCGGAAGGCTTGCTGCGGGGGTCGCCCATGAGATAAACAATCCCCTCACCGGTGTGCTGACCTTCACCCACATGCTGCTCAAGCGCAGGGACATCAATGACGAGGTGAGATCTGACCTGGAGACAATAGCCAGGGAGACAGAACGGGTGCGCAGAATCGTGAAGGGGCTTCTTGACTTTGCTCGGGAAACGAAGCTCGAGCCAGAGCCGACCGGCATCAACCTCCTCGTGAAATCGGCGATAGGGCTCATGGAAAACCAGGCCATCGTGAAAGGCATAACCCTGAAGTTCCTCCCCGGGGAGAACATACCTGTGAGGACCGTGGACAGAAACCAGCTTCAGAGCGCGATACTCAACATAATCTTAAACGCCTTCGATGCCACCGGACCCGGAGGAACGGTCACTGTGGCAACGCACCTCAGCGTTTCGGCAGGCACAACGGAACGGAAGGGCATTGAAATATCCGTCTCGGATACCGGCTGCGGCATACCGCCTGAAAACCTCGACAAGCTCTTCGATCCCTTCTTCACCACTAAAGAGGTTGGACAGGGAACAGGGCTTGGACTTGCCGTGACCTACGGCATCGTTGAGCGGCATGGCGGAAGCATCAGGGTCCAGAGCAAGGTCGGCAAAGGGAGCACCTTTACAATCTGGCTGCCTATGGAGGAAAGAGGCGAAGACTTAGATGCCGGCACTCCAGAGCGTATTTAAAACTTGTTGCCATCTATCTGCTTATGGAGGAAATCGGTGAAGGGGAAAAAGATACTCGTCGTCGATGACGACCGGATAGTGCTAGAGAGCTGCAGGCGCGTTTTGCAGGATGAGGGGCACAGGGTATTCCTCGTTACAACTGCCCCGGAAGCGATCAAGCTGCTCGAAGAGGAGTACTTCGATCTTCTTATCATGGATGTGAAAATGCCGGAGCGCGACGGAGGGTATCTCCTTGACAGAATAAGGGAGAAGTGGAACCTTTCGATCTGGCCTGAGCTGCCCGTGCTGGTCATGAGCGGCTACCCTACGCCTGAGACCATCAAGGAGATGATGGACAGGGGTGCCCGCCAGTTTATATCAAAGCCCTTTACGCCGGAAGAGTTATGCACCGCTGTGAAAAGGGCGCTACAGAGGAGAAAGAAACATGAGAGCCCTGGTCATTGATGATGAACAGATAGTTCTGGACAGTGTGAAGAAAATACTCGAGCCTGAAAACTACGAGGTTGACACTGCGCTGGATGGCCGCGTGGGAGTTGACCTGGCACTGAAGAAAAACTACGATGTGGTGCTCACCGATATCAGAATGCCTTATATAGGCGGCATGAGGGTGCTGAGGGACATCAAGAGGGCCAGGCCCTCTCTCCCCGTCATCATCATTACCGGCTATGCGACCGTGAAATCCGCTGTTCAGGCCATGAAACTGGGTGCAACGGACTATATAGAAAAGCCATTTACACCGGAAGATCTGGTAAATGCGGTGAACAGGGCACTCGACATCGCAAAAAAGAAAGGGCCCGAAGAGCAGAAGGTGATCCATAAAGAAGAGGTCTTGAAAGTCCTCGAAAGGGCTGCACATGACAGCGAGTTCGTATCAAGCCTTTACTACCACGGTGCAGATGCCCTCGAGGAGTACCAGCTCACCGGCCCAGAAAAGCTTGCGATCCTTACAGGAGACATCGCATGGATTGAAAAGCACATCGGGTCTATCACCGAAACCCAGAAGCGCTGGCTTCTGCAGCGGCTCACGGCGGAGATCTGGTGAATAAGTTCCTGGCAATCTCAATTCATAAGGAAAAATAATGGCTGGTTTGGGAACTGAAAAACGCCCTGCGGTAGTACGTGTGCAGTCACAGAAAAGGGCAGAAGAGATTTTATCGATTTGTAATGAACATGGGTGGATAGTTATTGTTGGCATTGAGTCTGACAAGCCTGAAGATATTTCTGATGTGGAACGGCTTCTTAATCCAACGAAGGCCATAAAGGTTCAAGTCAAAGTTGGCCGCAATGAACCTTGCCCATGCGGTAGTGGTAAGAAGTATAAGAAATGTTGTGGAATGTAAATAGTTATACCTTTAACAATATTATGTTCAGTCGATGAAAAAGAGGTTCAGGAGATGGCAGAGAAGATGCTCGTCATAGACGATGAGGATGTGGTTCTCGAATCCTGCCGGAAGATATTCAGTTCAGAAGGGTTCAGCGTCGTGACGACGAACAGCCCCGGGGAGGGGCTCAGGTTGATCGCCGACTCACCGTTTGATGTTGTGCTCTGCGACTGGAAGATGCCAGGCTTTGACGGTATGGACGTGGTTGAGGAGATTGCAAGCCGCTCACCAGATGCTGCCGTGGTCATGATCAGCGGCTACCCCAGCGTTGGAAGGGCTACCGAGGCGATGAAGCGGGGGGCAATGGACTACGTGGCGAAGCCTTTCACACCCGAGGAGATAGCAGAAGCGGTCAGGAGGGCAATGCGGCGGAAGATCACCGAGGAGAAAAAGGCCCTGGGCAGGCTTGAGACCATCGTGAAAAACCTCCAGTTTCCGGTAGCGGGCATCGAAGATAAGGCGCCTGGAACAATCGCTGAGACCGTGGCGCAGACCGTGGGTGTCACGAAGGTGAAATCCCCCTGGCTTTCGGTTCTCATTCTCGGGATACTTGCAGGGGCGTACATCGGGTTCGGAGGGCTTTTGTCCACCTCGGTGACCTTCGACATGGCCCTGCACCTTGGTGTGGGATTCACGAAATTCATGGCCGGCGCCGTTTTCAGCGTAGGCCTGATGCTTGTGGTCATCGCCGGCGCCGAGCTTTTCACAGGGAACAACCTCATGATAACGAGCACCCTCGCCCGTGAGATCAACTTTCGAACGATGTTGAACAGGTGGGTGCTTGTGTACATCGCAAACTTCATCGGGTCGATAATACTTGCCCTGATCTTCTATCTCTCCGGGCTTTGGAAAACCTCCGGAAATGCGCTGGGCGATGCTGCAGTTAGGATTGCGTATGCCAAGGTAACCCTGGGATTCGGGGAGGCGCTGTTCCGGGCCATCGGCTGCAACTGGCTTGTATGCCTTGCGGTGTGGATGGCGCTGTCCGCACGCCAGACCGTTGGGAAGATCTTTGCCTGCTTCTTCCCCATCATGGCATTCGTTGCCATAGGCTTTGAGCACAGCGTGGCAAACATGTACTTCATCCCGGCAGGCCTCTTCCTGAAAGACTGGGCAGGTATCCCCGTTCCGCAGGGGATGGAAGCCGGTATCCTGAACTGGGGAAGTTTTTTCTACCGGAACCTCCTACCGGTTACTATCGGCAATATCATCGGGGGAGGGTTTTTCGTGGGCATGGGATACTGGAGCGCCTACCTCATGCCAAAAAAGGCCAGGCAGTAGTAATAATCAATTTAACTCTCAGTCTCCCCCTCCCATATTTACCAGAACACTTTTAAACCGTAGGGTTTGCAGGTATCGAACTGTATGTCCTTTGAAATAAGTGTGAAGCTTC
>CAZPCG010000113.1:0-6508 GCA_964584875.1 uncultured Spirochaetota bacterium | reverse complement strand
CTCAGAGAAGGCCGAGCTCTCAGCATCGATGATGACATCCTCAACAACGCCGTCATTCTTCGACATGAGGATCGAACGCTCAACCACGTTGAAGAGCTCCCTGACGTTGCCAGGCCAGCTGTATTCGATCAGCTTCAGCTTCGCCTCGGGGGAGAGGATGTAACTGCACTTCCGCTCCATCAGGAAGTAGTCGACGAGGGGCAGAATGTCGCACCGCCGCTCCCGAAGAGGTGGAATGTGTATAGGGATCACCGCTACCCTATAGTAGAGATCCCTTCTGAACTGTCCCTCATCCACCATCCTCCTCAGATTCCTGTTCGTCGCAGCTACGAGGTGGAGATCGACTGTTCGCTTCTCGTTGCTCCCTATCGGGTAGTATTCGGGTATCTCAAGGACATGCAGGAGCTTGGCCTGAATTTCAAGCGGCAGCTCCCCGATCTCATCCAGAAAGAGGGTTCCCCCGTCAGAGAGCGCAATCTTCCCCTCATAATCGTGAACGGCGCCTGTAAACGCCCCCTTCCTGTAACCGAAGAGCTCCCCCTCAAGTATGTCTTTCGGGATGGAGGCACAGTTCAGCTTCACGAATGTGCCTTTCCTCTTCGATTTCTCGTGAATGTAGCGTGCTATAAGCTCCTTCCCCGCGCCCGTTTCCCCGACAATGATGATCGGGGAATTGAACTGCGACGCCTTCCGGGTGAGGTTCAGCATTTCGATGGTTGCTGGATCGTTGGTAACGAACTCGGCGTTAATTTCATCGATCCTGACCCTCGATTCACCTTCCGGCTTCAGGGAGCTCTTCGATACCTCGATGTAAGAGAGGACCCGCTCGATCGACTGCACCAGGTTCTCGACTTTGATAGGCTTTACGAGGTAATCGAATGCCCCCTTTTTCATCGTTTCCACGGCGTGGTTTATGCTTCCATAACCTGTGAACACGATGAATGGAATGCTCCTGTTAAGTTTTCTGATCTTCTCCATGAACGCAATGCCGTCCATCCCGGGAAGGCGGACATCCGTCACAATCAGCTCGGGATGGTCCTGGGTAAAACCTCTGAGTGCGCTCTCCGCATCACGGTAGTAGGCAACATTGTACCTCTTCGCGAGGTTAATCCTGAATATATCCCTCATCTTTTCTTCGTCTTCTATGATGAAAATTAGCGGCCGTGCGGGTTTCATGGGCATCTTTCCTTACTCACTCACGGTCAGGATGGGAAGTGACACCTTGAACCTTGCCCCCTTCTTCGAGGGAATGAGCTCTATGCGCCCGAAGAGGTTTTCAATGAGCTTTCTCGTCACCGTCAGTCCGAGACCCGTCCCCCTCTTCTTCGTGGTGAAGAAGGGCTCGAATATTCTCTCACGGATCTTTGCCGGAATACCGGCCCCATCATCCTCCACGTAAAGCGAGAGGTTGGCATCATCATGGTTATAGTCGATCGAGATTGCACCCTTCGTGCCAATGGCCTCGATGGAGTTCAGCGAGAGGTTCAGCAGAACCTGAAAGAGTATGTTCGGGTCTGTTTGCACGTAGAAGGGCTCACCATTCCTGACCTGTAAAGTGATCCTTTTGTCCTTCAACTGGTAGGAGAGAAAAGACTGCAGTTTCTGAAAAATCGTAACAACGTTGCACTGCTCAAGCTCCGGCTTACGCTGGAAGTTGATGCTGAGCAGTTTATTGGCAAGTATATTGATCCTGTTCGTCTCCTCCTGAATGTACTGCAGCATCTTTACCTTATCCTCCGATCGGACATCATCCCTGAGTATCGTTTCTACCGATGCTGATATTATGGAGAGCGGGTTCCTGATCTCATGGGCGAGCCCTGACGCCATCTCCCCCATGACGATCAACTGCTCCATCCTGTACTGGTGCTTCTCTATCTCCTTCTCGTTCTCGTACATCCTGCAGCGATCGATCAGCGAAGGCATGATGGTTTTCAGATAGTTAAGCGCGTAGATATCCTCATAGCTCCACCTCCTGAAGATGCCGCGCCTGGGCAGGAGGATCAGGGCAATGATTTCGGTCCCCCTGTTGATGGGAAGCACGAGATTGAACCCGTGCTCGTGGAGCATCTCTATGTCCTTCCTGTTATTCAGGTACATGAGCAACTCCTCGAGGGTTACTCCCCTGTTCAGCTTCGAAAGAGCCCTGAGCATCTCACTTGATGCTGGAATGGTAATTGCGTGCAGTCTATCGATGCTCTCGAAGATCTTCTTCTCCGGATTCAGCAGAAGCATCAGATGGTTTTCTGTTTTGCTGTAGGTGCTTAAAACCTGCTGAAGCCTCCTGTTCAGCCCCTTCACAGTCAGCGCGTAAGAAAGATATTCCAGGGGTTCGGTATCCACGCCGCCGAGGGGAGAAACGTTTGGGAATCTCTTTCTGATGAAAGAGATATCGAGCAGTCTCCGCAGGGTGGAAACCGCAAGGTAAATAATAAATACCTCAAGGACCAAAGTTACGCCCTCGGGAAGAGCGAGGACACCGGCTATCCTGTTCTGGTTTTTCAGCACAACCGAAATGTACACGAACACAAGGATTGCAATGAGGGAGGGGAAGAAAAGCACCCCACCCAAAAGCCTCTTCAAATCCACGATGTGGAAACGGAAGATAAGGACCACTATGAACAGGGTGAAGAACACGAGGAGGAAACCGATCCAGGGGAACGGGATGTTGAAGAAATAATTGATGACGCTGACCATTGAGAGCAGGTAGGCAAGGGGGATCCCGATCAGAATCAGGAGACGAATGGTGCTCTTCTCATAGGGAATTATGTTCTCACGAAAGCTCGCGAGAAAATTCCTCGCTGTAAGGATGAGTAGTACCACTGAAAATGAGGTGAGCAGGAAGTAGAGAGAAACGAAAACGTGCGGGAGGTTTGCAAACGAGACATATTCGAGATTCGACATCGACACAGGTTTACGGACAAGATAATAATTCGGGAATGAGAAAATGATTGCAAGCGAAAGGAGGAGCGCAACGCCATACACAACAACAAGGGAGTGGATCTTAAACCCCTTTTTTATCGGGTAGTAGAGCGAGAGGGTGTGGAAGAGGGGTGGAAAAAAGGATATACCCAGGGAACCAAGGATCACCGCCCCGAGGAGAACACGCTTTCCTTCCATCTTGATATGAAACAAGAAACTTATCTCAATGAGCAGGGTGCATATGATGATGAGGGCGAGTATTTTGTTGAGGTTGCTCTTGGAATTGTAGGTCCAGACCACATACCCCACTGTTATGTGGATGAGAATGATGATTGTCTGTATATGGAAGTAGTTGAGCCTCATACAGAGAGAAATATAACATAGAAACAAGCCCGCATGAACTGATTTTCCAGAGCCCCGTTCAGTGGTTTTAGTGCAGTTATTCTCCGTGAATCTAATAGAATGATTAAAAGAACTTTCAATTTCCCTCCGCAAGCCCGCTCATGTTATTGACAAAAGATATTTCTAAAGTAGTATGAAAGAGAAGTGGGCCAATGGTGATTCAAGAGGTGTATCTTTCTTGTGGTGTGCGAATTAATATGTTTTAAGGAAAACACTTCAATGGGGACAATTATTCTCGTGCGGCACGGACAGACTGATTGGAACAGGATTGAAAGGTTCAGGGGCCGATACGACGTTCCTCTGAATGAACATGGTTTAAATCAGGGAGGTGCAGTAGCGGATAGAATCGTATCGCGCTTCAAACCAAAAAGGGTACTCACAAGCCCGCTTATCAGAGCTAAAAAGACAGCAGAAATAATTGCAAAAAAAACCGGCATCGCTGTAAGTATCCATCAGGGCCTCATAGATATTGATTACGGCAAATGGCAGGGACTTACCCCGGAAGAAGTCAAAGCCCGCTGGCCAAACGAGAGCAGACTCTGGTATGAACATCCCGAAAAAGTCTGCATCCCTGGAGGAGAAACCCTGAAGGGGGTCCAGGTACGGGCAATGAAAGCCATGGAGGAGATCTGCAGGCAGTGCATCAGCGAGGCTATAGTCATGGTGAGCCATACGGTAGTCATTCGCCTTATCCTGCTTGGAATAATGAGTGCTCCTCTGAACCGCTTCTGGAACCTGAAGCAGGAACCATGCGCCATCAATTTACTCGAATTCAAGAACGATGAGTTCACATTAGCCTCTATGAACGATACCTGTCACCTCAACTAGCTCGGAGAGTTATAGTTTTATAATGACCATATGGGCTTTCAAGCTCTCACTGGATCAAGGGAAGGCGTTTTGGAGGGAACTCTCAATATCCCTATCCTTTGAGGGAAGGGTTAGGGGGGCTTTTCCATTTAATTTTTCAACCGCCCTTATCCAGGCATCCCTCTCTTTTTTAAAGGGTTCTTTTGAATATCGATAATCATGCTTTCGAATGAATTCCCTCAGCTCACCGATGAGCTGGGTGATCGGAGATCAACCTTTCTTCTGTTTCTTTTTCCTTAATGCAGAACATACAGCACTCCCCAAGCCTCTGAACTTCCCATGATCTGTTCAAACCCTTTTTTCTGTCCTTCTTCCCGGCTTTCTCTACAAGGCTTACAAGATTCTCTAACAGGTCTTCGTAAATTATGCTTTGCCCAAAAGCATCCCCTCGACTGCGCAATTGCCACGCATGGCGATTACACAACCATCGTGTTCTTAACTGTTTTCGTATCACTGGATCATTGACGTGCTCGTATAGAAGGGCGTCCATAGAATTGATTGTGTCCTCTCTTATGATCTGACATATCGGGCATCCCTTCCCTAATGCTTCAAGGAATCGAAAAAACCCTATATGGGACATATAAGAAACTCCTTGTGAAGGAATAAAAAACCTCTACCTTATCTAATCAAGGTAGAGGTTATCAACCCATATTATCGAGGGTGGTTACACGGCGAACCTCATCGCCATAACAATCAGCTGTAATTTAGCGATGATCTTTAAAACAATCAATACAATTCTGAGTCAGCAATTCTCAGCTAACATATAAGGGCAATCCAGTTACGGTAAGAGTGCTTCAGCCGCTACATCACGGCAGGCTCCATATAGAGCTCTTCGCTTTCCATGCTGGAGCCCTGCTCCTGCTTGTACACAAGACAACCCGGGTCAGGTCCGATGAGGTCACCGTAGGCATAGGCCCGTGCCCTGCAACCCCCACATATGTAACGAAACCTCGAGCAGGTATGGTGGAAGTGCTCCCTGTCGACCATCCTCTCGCATACCTCTGCTTTCCTCCAGATGTCGATAAACTTCTCCTTCCTGAGGTCGCCGATTGGAAGGTCTGGCATGAACACGCAGGGGGTCATGATACCGTTTGGCTGAACCGCTCCATACACCCTCCCTGCTCCGCAACCCCCTGCATACTTGATGATGCCCTTTATGCTCGTTGCATTGTCCGCCGTGTAATGGAATATCCCCGAGGTGTCCCCCACAGTCCGCTCATGGATGATTCGGGCGTACTGCGGTGCGGTGCTGATTATGTTTAGGCCAGTTTCCTTTCTCCGCATGTGATAGTCGAAGAGGAGGTTGAGCAGCTCTTCCCTCTGCTCCGGGGTAATGTCATCTTTGAAGTTATCCCTCCCCCTCCCGGTGGGTATGAAGTTGTAGTGGCTGAAGGAATTTACCCCGAGCTCGATGGCAAGTTCTATGATCTTTGGCACCTCATGAAAGTTGCGCTTCGTTACAACGGTATTGATCCCCACATGCAGATGCTCATTGGCAACCAGGTTTTCAATCCCTTTAATAGTCTTTCTGTAGTTACCTTCGCCGCGGATGAAGTCGTGCGACTCGGCCGTAGCTCCATCGAGGCTCACGAAAACGTTTCGTGCGCCGTTATCACCGATCCTGTCCACGACCCTCTTATCGACGAGCAGAATCCCGTTGGTCGCTATGCTCGTGTGTATGAACCTGCTGGTATAGCTCAGAACGTCCCAGAACCGCTCCCCGATTATTGGCTCGCCCCCGGAAAAGGCGATGAAGCCCACATTGGCATCGACCATCTGGTTGACGGCACCGATCCTCTCCTCGAAGCTCAACTCATCCTCAAGAAGCCTTCCTGCGCTCTGGTAGCAGTACCGGCAGCGCAGGTTGCAGAGGTTTGTATAGTTCCACACCACAACAATCGGGGCATCGAATCGGAAAGGCTGATTCAGACCATTATTAGCAACGGTTTTAAGGAGGTTCATGATCGTCTGCCTGTTGTGGCGCTCGGAGAAAAAATCATGCTTCATCCCCTCCGTGAGACCGATCTTCTTCATCGCAATGTTTACAAAACTCTGTATGGGAAGGCGTCCGAAAAAGGCGTGAATGGTTCTTTCCTTCTCATCACCGAAGAGCTCGTATATTCTCTGCTTACCCCTGTTCGCATAGTGGTTGAAAAATCTTCGGACCAACCTCCTGTTCAAGATCTTCGCCAGATCTTGCATATACCTGCTCCTTTCATTGACACTTTTTCAATGAAATGACTTAGTATCATGTTTTATAAATAAGGATACATAGAACAGTCATTGCGAGGAGCGCAGCGACGAAGCAATCTATTAATAT
>CAZPCG010000112.1:3418-6542 GCA_964584875.1 uncultured Spirochaetota bacterium | reverse complement strand
TCGAGATATACGGTGAAAGGGGAAGTCTCATATTCAACTTCGAGAGAATGAACGAGCTCGGGTACTTCTCCATGGATGATCCTGAATACGCACAGGGTTTCAGGACCATTCTCGCCACTGAATCGGTGCATGAGTACATCGCAGGCTGGTGGCCGCCGGGGCACATCATCGGATACGAGCATGAGTTTGTGCATGCTGTGGTCGACTTTGTGAATGCGATCCAGAAGAAAACGAAGATCGAGCCGAACTTTTACGACGGCATGAAGGCCATGCAGGTCATTATGGCAGGGGTGGAATCTGCAAGGACAGGAAAGGTGATTCGTATAAGTTAAGAAATTATGTATGCAGTATACTTATTTGAAATCTTCTAAAAATGCCCCTCACGGGTCCTGCGTTAGATACCCCTTAATTATGTATGCAGTATACTTTTTTGAGAACGGCAGTGAAGGCTGAAATTAGTCGTTGACATTACATCTCCATGGTATATGATAAACAATCGTGATCTTTAAAGAGGGTGAGATTCCATGGAAATGACAACCAGTAGGGTCACCCATGCCGCTTCCGCATATACGAGGTCACTATTCGAGAAGTATGGCATCTTTATCTTCCTGGGCATTCTGATCATCGCAGCTTCAGCGGTCTCCCCCGATTTTTTGAAACCCCAGAATCTCAAAGATATTCTCAACCAATCAGCTGCGCGCGGAATGGTCAGTATAGGTCAGACCTTTGTCATTCTCATCGGTGGAGGCGGGCTCGACCTCTCGGTGGCATCTGTCATGTCGACCGTGGCGGTCATCATGGCTCACAATACCGGAGGAGAGAATGCGCTGTTTTTGCCCGTTGCCGGGGTGTGTCTTTTTTTTGGTATTATTGTAGGGCTTATCAACGGCCTTCTGATAACAAAAAGGAAAGTTCAGCCCTTTATGGCCACACTCGGTATGATGATCATTATACAGGGGATACGTTTCCTCTACACCAAGGGAATGCCGAAAGGCGGCTTTCCCCCCATCCTGCGCTTTCTCGGAACTCGGGATGTGGGCCCTATCCCAACCTCTATAGCATCCCTTGCGGTTATAGTGGTCATAGCCTTCATCATCCTGCGAAAAACCACTTACGGTAGAAAGATATATGCAGTCGGGGGAAACATACATACCGCACGACTGTGCGGCTACAACATTGACATCATCATCATAAGCGTATACATGGTGTCCGGCTTCATGGCATCCGTCGCCGGGCTCTACCTTGCCGGATGGATTGGTATAGCAGACAACTGGGTTGGAAAGGGGTACGAGTTGGACTCGATCGCCGCGGTTGTTATGGGCGGGACAACATTCGAAGGTGGAAGGGGCGGGGTGCTTGGGACCATAGTTGGAGTTCTTATCGTTATGATGCTCTACAACATCGTGCTTCTCCTCGGACTTCCCGTCCAGATGCAGTACGTGGTAAAGGGAGTGGTAATCATTCTTGCCACTTCTTTCTATGCATCTTTCAGGAGGCGTGCAGTCTGATCCATCGAGGGAGGAGGTGAAAGGAGGGAGTTGACAGTCTGGTCTGTTTTTATTGCAAATAAACTTAGTAAGAAGGAGGTTTCAGATTATGAAAAAGACCGTTACGTTCGTTGTACTTGCAGCTTTCGTGCTGCTGGCCATGGTTATCACACCCATGGCGTGGGCTGAGGCTTTCCCCAAGTCCTGGCTGTGGGCATCCACAGAGATCAAGATGATGGACACCTCGAAGTATAAAAAGAAACCGCCCTATACGGTAGGTTTCAGCAACGCTTCGATCTCCAACTCCTGGCGGGTATTCTTCGAGAGACAGGTCAGGTACGGTGCAGAGCTCCATCAGGACGTAATAAAGAGGTTCTACGTCACCGATGCCAACGACAAGCCTGACAAGCAGATCGCCGATGTCGAGGATTTGCTTGCAAAGGGTGTTGACCTGCTGATCATAAGCGCCGCCACGATGGCAGCGCTCGATCCCATCGTCACCAGAACGATGAGGAGGGGAATCCCTGTAGTCTGTGTGGACAGGCGAGTGAGCAGCGATAACTTCGTTTCCTTCGTGACTGCGAGCAACGTTGCGCAGGGAAGAGCCCAGATGCTCTGGCTCTGCGAGATGCTGAAGGGCGAGGGAGAGATAGTTATGCTCGGAGGAATTGCAGGTGCAGGCCCTGCCGAGGAGAGACGGCACGGCGGTGAGGAAATTCTGACCGCCTTCCCGAACATCAAGGTCCTCGACTTCCAGTATGCAAACTGGTCGCCTGCCGAGGGGAAGAGGATCATGTCAGCATTGATCCAGACCTACGGCAGAAGGATCAAGGGCGTGTGGGGTGACGGGCTTCAGACGAGCGGTGCTATGGAAGCGCTGAAAGAAGCAGGGATGAAGGTCCCGATCACCGGAGACCACCTCAATGCCTTCCTGGTAAGGGCTCAGGAGTGGGGATTTCCCGCCATGAGCATCGACTTCCCGGTCTCCATGGGAACCGACTCGGTTGAGGTTGCTTTGAGGGTCTTGAACGGCATTCCCGTTCCATTCATCTACGAAGTGCCTCGAACCGTAGTCACGACCGTTGACACCGATAACATAAAGACGGACATTCCCTGGAACAGGATGGCACATCCGGAATGGCCGGACGAGGCCTGGAACAACACGCTGCCGAAGAAGTGGCTCCCCTATTGATGTGCGTGAATACGGGGGAAGGACACCCTGTGTCCTTCCCCCGACAAATATCATGGGAGTTGGATGGGATAGATGAACAATAACATTGTGGAGATGCATGAGATAACTAAGACGTTTCCCGGTGTGCTTGCACTCGACAGGGTCGATTTCAGCTGCGCGGCGGGGGAAGTCCATGCAGTGGTGGGAGAAAACGGAGCCGGAAAATCAACGCTGATGAAGGTACTTGCAGGTGCCTACCGTCCCGATAGCGGGAGGATAGTGCTGAAAGGGGGAGAGATATCCTTCTCCTCACCCAGAGAGGCGCAGAAGCACGGCATCAGCATCATCTATCAGGATTTCAACCTCATCACCGATCTGACGGTAGCAGAGAACATATTTCTCGGCCGGGAGCCGCAGAAGAGGATGGGCTTCATTCATAACAAACTTTTATATGAAAGGGCAGGGG